>NZ_JBLTJC010000026.1:0-55988 GCF_048158785.1 Streptomyces colwelliae
GGTGACGGGGCGGGCGGGCGGCGCGTCGCTCTGGTCGACGGCGATGACCTCGCGGTTGGTCAGCAGGGAGACGCCGTAGTCGTCGAGCTTGGTGAGGTCGTCACCGGTGAACAGCGGGGACTTGGCCACGGCCCAGAGGGTCGCGTAGCTCTGGCGCTCCGCCTTGGTCAGGCCGTCCATCGCGCCGTTGCCGACGTCCAGGGAGTCGAGGTCGTTCCAGCCGCCGGGGCCTGCCTTGTCGGTCCAGGCGGGGGTGTCGTCCCAGCGGTCGTCGACCGAGTTCTCCCAGGTGACAAGGGTGTTGCAGTAGCACTCGACGTCGGTGTCGATGCGCCAGCCGTTGGAGTACTTCTGCCAGTCGGCCGCGTGTCCGTAGTCCAGGGACCAGGAGACTTCCAGGTGGATGGGGCGTCCGGTGTCGGTGATGGCCTTGTTCCAGGCGGCGACATCGGCAACGTTGTCGTATTGGTCGCCGCTCTTTCCGGAGCCGGGACCGACACCGTCCAGCTTGAGGAAGTCGTAACCCCAGCCGGCGATCAACTGGGCCTGGGAGTCGATGTACTTCTGGGCGCAGGGCTTCGAGAAGTCGATCTTGTACGCGCTGTCCCAGCCGTTGGTGGTGCGCAGGTCGCTGTAGACGATGTCGGCGGTGGTGCAGCCGTCGGCGTTCCAGATGGGCGTCTTGCCGTCGCCGTAAGCGCCCTTCTCCAGGCCGGCGGGTAGGTAGATTCCGGCCTTGAGGCCCTTGGAGTGGATTCGGTCGGCAACGGCCTTCATACCGCTGGGGAAGCGGACCGGGTCGGCCTTCTGGCGTCCGTACTGGTCGTATCCGGACTTCCAGGCCTTGTCCATCCACCAGCCGGCGTCGATGTTGAGGTAGTCGTAGCCGTACTTCTTCAGCTTGCTCGCGAGGGCGTCGGTCTGCTTGTTGACGTTCGCCTCGGTGAGGTAGCTGTAGTCGCCGTCCGGGTTGAGGCCGGGGTACTTGGACGACTGCATGCTCCAACTCGACCAGCCCATATAGGGCTTGGCGGCGACAGCGGAGGCCGTGTCCACAGCGGGGGTGGCCGCGTGCGCGGTGGGGAGATGGGTGGCGAAGCCGGCGGTGAGGGCCAGGACCACCATGGCTCTCAGGGCGCGGACGGGCGTGAGGGAGTACATCGTCGGGCTCCTCGTGCGGGTAGGAGTGTGGCGGGCGTAGAGGGGGCGTGGGTGATCGGGCGGGCTAGTCGGCGGCTCGGATGAAGGACTGGATCGCGGTGGCGGCGGCCCCGCGGGCCCATTCGTCGAAGGGCAGGGGACGGGTGTACACGTCGCACCGGGCGGCGGAGCCGAAGGCCGCGGCGGCGAAGGAGTCGCGGATCTGCTCGGCGAACAGGTCGTAGGCGGCCAGGCCCTCGCCGGAGATGATCACGCGTTCGGGGCCGAGCAGGTTGGCCACGGTCGCGATGCCCCGGCCGATCGCCTCACCGGCCCGCGCGTACACCTCGCGCGCTCCGGCGTCGCCCCGGTGCGCGAGGGCCAACGCCTCGGCGGTGTCGGCGACCTGGACGCCGGTCACCTCGCGGACGCGGGCGACGATCGCGGCGTCCCCGGCGATCGCCTCGACGCAGCCGCGGTTGCCGCAGTGGCACAGCGGCCCGCCGGGATCGACGACCACGTGCCCGATCTCACCGGCCACCCCGTGGGCGCCGGCGACGACCCGGCCGTGCACGACCAGTCCACAGCCGATGCCCGCGCCGACGGTCACCACGGCGAAGTCCGTGAGACCCGCGCCGGCGCCGAACCACTGCTCGGCGACGGTCAGCGCGCGCACGTCGTTGTCGACGGTGACCGGCAACCCCGTTGTCATGGCGGCCAGTTCGGCCAGGCGTACGTCACGCCACTCCAGGAACGGCGAGTAGCGGACGACCCCCTCGCCGCGGTCCACGTCACCGGAGACCGCGAGCCCGAGGCCGAGCACCTGGATGCCCAAGTCGTCCGCCTCGACGCGGAGTTCCTGGGCCAGGTCGGCGATCGTCGACAGCACCGCCTTGGGATCGTGGTCGGTCAGCGGCACATGGCGGGCGACGCGGATGCGGCAGCACAGGTCGGCGAGGACGCCGATGATCTCGTCGCCGGTCACCTTGACCCCGATGAACAACGCCCGTCCGCCGTCGACCCGGACGAGGTTCGCTGGCCGCCCGAGCGCCGGGGGCGCGTCCTGGTCGGCGCCCTCCGCCAGATACCCGGCCTCCATCAGCGGCCGGACCGCCTTGGTCACGGCGGCCGCCGACAGCCCTGCCCGGCGGGCCACCTCGAGACGGGTGAGGGGGCCGTGGGACAGCACGGTCGTGAAGACCTGTGAGACGGCCGGCGTGTGTGCCGGGAACGACTCGGTACGGGGGATCGAGCGCATGGCGGGAACCTAGATCCCTTCTTTTCCGTCGTCAATAAAAGAAGCAGGATTTGTCGAAGCGAAGTTGTGAGCCGCCTGAGCGGAACTGATGCCTGCCGAGGCCTCGTTGTCAGTGCCGGGCGGCACAATCGCCGTATGACGACGATCGATTGGTCCGAGCTGACCCATGCCTACGGCAGCGCAGAGGACGTCCCGGGCCTGTTCGCGCGCCTCGGCGGCACCGAGGACGACGCCGTGTGGCAGGAGTTGTGGGGTTCGCTGTGCCACCAGGGTTCGGTGTACGACGCGAGCTGGGCGGCGATGCCCGTGCTCACCGACATCGCGCTGGGCCGGGCGCCGGGCGGGCCGATACAGGCGGTCACCATGGCCGGGCTGATCACCACGGACCCGGACGAGGAGTGCCGTGCGCGGTACGCGCGCGAGATAGCCCAACTGCTCGATGCGGCAAGGGCGTTGCGCGCCGATCCGGGGCAGGACGCGCACACCTACGTGTACCTGACGATGGCCGTGCTCGCCTTCGAGGGCGGTGAGGTGTGGGCCGAGGCACTGGAAGGGGTGAACAGCGAGGAGTACGACCTGGAGTGTCCCGAGTGCGAGGACGGCCTGTTCGTCGCGTTCGGCTCGTACGGCGTCTTCACCTCGGCCGGTGACTACGTGACCGGCGCGGGCAAGGAGGAGGCCACGGAGGGGCGTACGGAACTTGTACCGGCCACACCCGGCCAGCTCGACGGCATCGGTGCGCGACTGCACGGCGAGGCGGTCCAGTTCGGGCAGACGGAGGTGGCGCGGGCGCTGACGTACGTGTTCGGGAAGGCCAGTTGCCCTTCCTGCGAGGCCGTGTTCACCGTGTCCGAGGAGGTCGAGAAGCAGTGGATCTGAGGAGGTCGACAAGCTGCGGGCCGAGGCCGGGTGTCCGGGTGCCCCGCTCGTGGCAGGGCACCCGGACGGTCATCAGTGCCTGGCGGCAGGGGTGTTGGCGACCGCGACGTTCACGGCGGCCCAGGCCTGGTCGACGGTCTTGTACGCCGTGCTGCTCGCGCCGTAGAGGTCCGCCGCGGCCTTCAGCGTCGCGGTGCGCGCGTCGTGGAAGTCGGTGGTGGACACCATGTAGCGGGTCAGCGCGCGGTAGAAGATCGCCGTGGCCTTGGCGCGTCCGATGCCGGTGACCGTCGACCCGTCGTAGGTGGGCGAGTCGTAGGCGAAGCCGCCGATCGTCTTGCGGCCGCTGCCCTCCGCGAGGAGGTAGTAGGCGTGCGAGGAGACTCCGGAGCCGGCGTGCACCTCGGCGTCGTACGTCTGCGGCGACCAGTAGTCGATCGTGCCCTCCAGCTTGTCGAGGGAGGGGTGGTCGAGGCGGCGCAGGAACTTCTGGGCGAGGCCGAGCTTCTCGCCGATCAGGTAGTTCGGCGGGTTCTTGGCGTTGTTGGCGCTGAACTCGACGTTGGAGCCGAAGATGTCCGCGAGGGACTCGTTCAGGGAGCCCGCCTCGCCGTACTGGTTGCCGTCGGCGTCGACGCGGGTGGGCTCCAGCTTGGCGGTGGCGTCCACGACGCCGTGGGTGAGTTCGTGGCCGGTGACGTCGAGGACGACGAGCGGCTTCTTGAACATGTCCCCGTCGCCGTCGCCGTAGAGCATGCAGCCGCAGGTCGAGTCCCAGAAGGCGTTGGCCACCTTGTTGCCGAAGTGGACCATGCCGCGGGCGGCCTTGCCGTTGTTGGCTATGCCCTTGCGGCCGAAGGTCTTCTTGTAGAAGTCCAGGGTCTTGGTGATGCCGTACTGGGCGTCGACGGCGGCGCTGTCGCGGTGCGAGACGGTGCCGTTGCCCCACTTGTTCGTCGTGGTGGTGAACTTCTTGCCCTGCGCGAAGTTCTCCAGTTCCTTCCCCTTGGCGTCGCGGGTCTCGGTGCCCCAGCGGGTCGGGTCCTTGAGGAGGTAACTGGTGCGCGCGGTGCGGGTGGTGGTGAGCGGTACCTTGCCGGCGAAGAGGGAGGTGCCGGTGCCCGAGGCGGTGACCGGGTAGTGGACCGCGCGGGTCGCGGCGGCTGCCGTGAGGGACGTCGGCTGTACGCCGGTGCCGGTGGCGGGGTCCAGGGTCTCGCCGCGCTCGCGCAGGGCGTCGAGCAGCTTGGGCGAGAGGAACTCGTCGCTGTCGGGGGTGTTGCTGCGGACCTTACCGGTGACGGCGTCGATGACGACCGTGCGGGTGCCGGCGGCCTCGGCGGTGCCGCTGTCGCTGACGGGCACCTGGTAGGCGAGGGCGGCTCCCCCGTCCCGGGCGTCCACCACGAGGTGGGCGGTGCCCGCGTCGCCCTTTCCGACGGCGGCGGCCTTCGCCTCGGCCTGACCTGCCGTCAGCCTGGCCCGCGTGGTGGCGGGCCTGACGCTCTGGTCGGCCGCCCGGGTGACGCCGGTGTAGGCCAGCTGGTGGGAGAGATGGACGACGAGGTCGCCGCCGAGGACGGGCATGCCCTGGTGCGTGCGTAGGAACCGCACATGGCGTGCGCCCTCGGGGTCGATCATCACGTCCTGGGCCCGGAGTTCATCGCCCCGCGTGACACCGGTCGCCGACGCGTGCGCGAACGCGGCGGCACGCGCGGTCGTGACGACGGACGCGGCACTGGTGCCGGTGTCAGTCGAGGACGTCGCACCGTCCGTCCCCGTGGCCGGTCCCGCGAAGGCCGTGCCGGCCAGCCCCGTGGCGGCCGTCGTCACCGCGACGGCGACCGCCAGGCCGCGTATGTGGGGTCCACGCATGGATGAGGGCTCCTCCGTACGAAGACGGCCGGGATCCCCAACCGCCTTGAGACAGGGCGCGGTTGAAAGCGCCCGCGGGACTGGTCGGGCCCCGGACCGAAACCCTCACGCATCCACCATGTACATGTAAAGCCGAAATGAACGGTTTTCGAGCCTTTCATGGCAATACTTGGCAAATCCGCATCGCTCAGTGATCAGCGAATGACCAACTGTGCGTCAGCTGTGGAGATGTGACGGGGCGCGAGAAGGTTGCCTCGCCCGACTGTGATCGATCTCGCATACCGAGAAAAAAACGGGAGAGAACCGGATGGTCTCAAGAACGGTGCGCAGGGCCACGGCGTCGGCGGCGGCACTGCTGACGCTCACGGCGGTACCGGCGCATGCCGCGACCCATGGGTCGGACACCACGAGAACCAGCAGCGCGGCCGCACTTCCGGCCCCCGACATGGCAGGTCTCCGTGCCGTGTTGCGCACGCTCACGACACAGGGCGCGCCCGGGGCGATCGCCCGCATCGACGACCACGGCACCGTCCACACGGCCGCCGCGGGCATCGACGACCGCTCGACACGTCGGGCCATCGGCAACGCCGACCGCTTCCGCATCGGCAGCGTCACCAAGTCGTTCTCCGCGGTCGTCCTGCTGCAACTGGTCGACGCCCACAAGCTGAACCTGGACGCCTCGGTCGACCGCTACCTCCCCGGACTGCTGCCGGACAAGCGGATCACCGTGCGCCACGTAATGAGCCACCGCAGCGGTCTGTACGACTACACGAACTCCATGTTCGCCAGCTCGGTCTCCGGCTTCGAGGCCGTACGCGACAAGGTCTTCACCTACCGACAGCTGGTCCAGCTGTCGCTCAGGCACGCGCGCACCAACTCGCCGGGCGCCGCCTACTCGTACTCGAACACCAACTTCGTCGTCGCCGGGATGCTCATCGAGAAACTGACGGGCCACTCCGTGGCGACCGAGTACCGCGACCGGATCATCAAGCCGCTCAAGCTCCGCGACACCTTCTACGTCCACCCGGCCACGAAGATCCCGGGCCGGTACGCCCACGGCTATCTCACCCCGGACCGCGCGGGCGCGAAGCTGGTCGACGCCACCGACCAGACGGTGTCCTGGGCGCAGAGCGCCGGCGCTGTCATCTCCACCACGCGCGACCTGAACACCTTCTTCTCCGCGCTGCTCGGCGGCAGGCTCACCTCCGCCGCCCAACTCGCGCAGATGGAGCGGTGGACCCCGGTCAACAGCACGACCCGGTACGGGCTCGGACTGCGCCGCCGCGATCTGTCCTGCGGTGTCTCGGTGTACGGCCACACGGGCGCGGTCCAGGGTTTCTACACCTACTCCTTCACCTCGAAGGACGGCCGCCGCAGCCTCACCGCGCTGGCCAACACCTCCAACAACGGCACGGTGCTGAACACCATGGCGCGCACCCTGGAGTCGGCGTTCTGCGGCAAGCGGACGAGGGCGATCCAGAGCTCACCGCTCACGGGCCGGGGCTCCTACGTCACCGAACGGAACGTGGCCTACGAGGACATCGCGCCGGGGGTCGCACGGGACTGAGGACGCGGTGCGGAGGCGGGGGTCGGGCAGCGTCGCTCTCCGGCCCCCGCCTCCGCACGTGGGAACCCTCGCGCCTTGGCGGGACGTTGAGTGGAGGACGAAGTCCCCCACCGAAGTCCCCCACCGGGGAACTCCCCCACCGGGCACGAACAACGAGGGCGGTGCCATGAACGAGCTGGTGCCGGGCGGCAATCTACCCCTTCCGGGCGGCGCCCTGACCCTGTGGGTGCCCGGCCCCTTCGACATCTCGGCGTTGATCACGAACGAGAGCGGCAAGGTCGGCGGTGACGCGGACTTCGTGTTCTACAACCAGCCGACGGCGCCCGGAGCGCGGCTGCGGGACGACACCCTGGCCATCGACCCGGCCCGCCTGCGCACCGGCGCCGCGCGGGTCACCGTCGTCATCAGTCCCGCCGATCCCGGGACCCCCTTGGGCCGCCTGCCCGCACCGACCCTCCATGTGACGGACGCCGGCGGCCGGCCCCTCACCCGCTTCACCCCACCACGCCCCCAGCGCGAGACCGTCCTGCTCCTCGCCGAGCTCTACCGGCGCGGCACCGGCTGGAAGCTGCGCGCACTGGGACAGGGGTACGCGGACGGACTCGCGGGTGTCGCGCGGGACTTCGGCGTGGACATCGCCGAGGACACGGTCCCCGCGCCGGACCGAGGGGCGGGAACGGGAGGCGGCGCAGGCTCCGCCGCGTCACCCCCGACGCCGGGCACCTCCCCTCGGTCCACGACCACCTCGCGGCCCGCATCCGCGTCCGGCCCGCGACGATCAGCGTCCGTCCCCGCGCCCCGAACGGCGTCCCCCGCAGGCCCGTACCACGGCTCGCCCACTTCCCCGGCGCCCGACCGCACCGACTTCCTCTCCCTCGCCAACTCGGCCCGCGCCGACGCCGGTTCACCGCCGGTCTCCCTCGACCCGCGGCTCGTCTCCGCCGCTCAGGCCCACGCCGCCGGCATGGCCGCAGCCGGACACCTCGGCGCCGAGAGCCGTGACGGCACGTCCGTGTACCAGCGGGTCGTCCGCGCCGGTTACGCCTACCTCACCATCGGCGAGCACCTGGTCTCCGGACCGCGCACCCCCGCCGAGTTCGTCGAATACTGCCTGCGCACCGAGAAGGCCCGCCGGACGCTGCTGGAGCGGGAGTTCACGCACGCGGGTCTCGCCCAGGCCGTCGACGCCCGCTCCGGTGACGTCTTCTGGACGGCGCTGTGGGCAAGGCCGTTCACAGTGGGCGACCTGGCCCGTACGGCGGAGCGGGTCGTCGACTTGACCAACGCGGAGCGCGCCAGGGCCGGGTTGCGCGCACTGGCCGTAGACCCGCTGCTGGCCGCCGCCGCGCAGGCGCACAGCACCGACATGGTGGCCCGCGCCTTCTACTCGCACACCTCGCCCGACGGTTCGCAGCCGTGGGACCGGGCGGCCGCCGCGGGTTCGCGCAGGCGCACGATCGGCGAGAACATCGCCTGCGGTCAGCGATCGGCCGCCGAGGTCGTGCAGGGATGGATGAACAGCCCCGGGCATCGCGCCAACATCCTCAAGCCGGACTTCACCCACATCGGCATCGGCTTCGCGGGCGGCGGACAGATGGGGACGTACTGGACGCAGCTCTTCGGTGCCTGACCGCCCGGGACGGTCAACCCGTCCACGATCTTGGCGGAATGAGATCTTCCGGGTCAGGATGCCCGCATGAAGGGTGATCTGTTTTCCAGTGAGCACATGGTGCAGCCGGCCACCGCGCCGGGCATGACCGTCGAGAATGCCAAGTGCATCAGGTACGCGGTCAACGGCGAGATGCTCGCCCGCCAGGGGGCGATGATCGCCTACCGCGGCAACCTCCAGTTCGAGCGCAAGGGCCAGGGCGTGGGCGGCATGCTCAAGCGCGCGGTCACCGGTGAGGGGCTGCCGCTGATGGCGGTGCGCGGGCAGGGCGAGGCGTGGTTCGCGCACGAGGCGCAGAACTGTTTCGTGGTCGAGATCGACCCCGGTGACGAGTTCACCGTCAACGGCCGCAACGTCCTGTGTTTCGACGCCTCGTTGTCGTACGCGATCAAGACGGTGAAGGGCTCCGGCATCGCGGGCGGCGGCCTCTTCAACAGCGTCTTCACCGGGCAGGGCAAGCTGGGTCTGGTCTGCGAGGGCAACCCGCTGGTCATACCGGTCTCGGCGCAGTACCCGGTGTTCGTCGACACGGACGCGGTGGTCGGCTGGTCGGCCCACCTCCAGACCTCGTTGCACCGTTCGCAGTCCATCGGGTCGATGCTGCGCGGCGGCTCCGGCGAGGCGGTCCAACTCATGCTCCAGGGCGAGGGGTTCGTCGTCGTACGGCCCAGCGAGGAGACCCCGCAGAAGGCGCAGCAGCACTGAGGTCGCGGCGAGTGATCTACGCCTCAGAGGCAACCTCGCCGTACACATCGACGTCTTGATCCACATCAGCGGATGACGCCCTGGCCCCCACGGCCAGGGCTCATTTTCGACGATCTATGCACAGGATGTATACACACAACGTATACCCACTACGTATACACACAGTGTCTACATGCGGTGCATACGGACCGAAAGGCATCGATGTACGGCAAGGCATTCGCTCCGGAGTACCAGGGCGCCCTCACCACCCTGTCCGTGAACTCCTCACTGGTCGACGTACTGGCCGCCGGCACCGAGCAGTTGGCGGCGGCCGAGCGGTCCGGACAGTCCGGGGAAGCGGCCCGCTCGGGGCTCGCGGTCGCCGAGGCGCACCGGCGGCTCGGGCAGGTGCGGGAGGCGGACCGGGCGTGGAAGGCGAGTTACCGCGCCGCCCGCGAGGCCGGGGACACGGCCGCGATGGCCTGGGCGATGTGGAGCGGCGGCACCCTGGCCCGGCAGCGCGGCGCGTTCCCGCTGGCCTGGCGGCTGTTGGGGCTCGCCGCCGAACTCGGCGAGCGCGGCGGCGACATCGTCGTACGGGGCTACTCGCTGGCGGGCCTCGCCGAGACCGGCCGCATCCAGGGCGACTACGAGGCCGTGGCGCGCCTGCACGAACAGCTCCTCGCCGAGGCCCGCAAGCGCGGCGAGGCCCGGCACACGGTGTGGGCACTGGAGGGCATCGCGCAGATCCATCGCAACAGGGGTTCCTACGACACCGCGTTCGCGATGTTCGAGGAGGCGGCCGAGATCGCGGCGGGCGCCGACGACAGGCGCGGACACGCCTGGGCGCTGCGCGGACTCGCCGACATCGTCTCCGTGCGCGACCAGGACACCGAGCGGGCGCTCGGCCTGCTGTCCGAGGCGGAGGAGAGCTGCCGCGCGATGACGTTGTCCAGCGCGCTCGCCTACAACCACAAGATGCGCGGCAACGTCCTTTACCGCGCCGGGCGTTACGCCGAGGCGCGGGACCTCTACGAGCAGGCGCTCGCCGAGTTCCGCGCGATGAGCGAGCCGCGCGGCGAGGCCCTCTCCCGGCTGGGCCTGGCCAAGTCCCTGGCCCGGCTGGGCCGCGACCGCACCGAGACGGCGGCCGAACTCGCCGAGCTGGCACGGACGTTGGAACGGATAGGCCTGCGACACGCACGGGAGATGGTGGCCCGGGCGCAGGACGAGCTGGGCGTCGGCGGCACGGCGGAGGTCGTACGGTGACGGCGCGTTCCTCGACCGTAGCGACACCGTCCGTGCCCCAAGTCCTGTCCCGCTGCCGGGACTTGGTGCGGCCCGCTCTCGCGGAGGCGGTCGGGCGGCTGCATCCGTGGATGGGTGAGATGGCGGCCTACTCGTTCGGCTGGTGCGAGGTGGGCGGCGCTCCCGTCGCCGCGCCGGGCGGCAAGGGCGTACGGCAGGCCCTCGCCGTGCTCGGCGCGGAGGCGGCCGGGGCCCCTGGGCGGGCCGGGGTCGCCGCGGCCGTGGCGGTGGAACTGGTGCACACCTTCTCGCTGTTGCACGACGACATCATGGACGGCGATCCGACCCGGCGCCGCCGCCCCACGGTCTGGAAGGCCTACGGCACGGGACCGGCCGTCCTCGCGGGCGACGCCCTGTTCGCACTGGCCGTGGAGACGCTCGCCGCGGCCCCGGGCGGCGCGGGCGGGCTGCGTCTGCTGTCCACGGCGCTCGGCGACCTGGTGCACGGGCAGGCGGACGACCTGCTGTTCGCGGCGCGCCCCTGGACGGGGCCGGAGCGGGTCCGCCCGGACGAGTACCGGGCGATGGCCGAGGGCAAGACGGGCGCGCTGCTCGGCTGCGCGGTGGCGCTCGGTGCCGTGCTCGGCGGAGCGCCCCCGACGACGGTCGCCGCGCTCGACCGGGCCGGACGGCATCTCGGCATCGCCTTCCAACTGGTCGACGACGTCCTGGGGATCTGGGGCGACCCGGCGGTGACCGGCAAACCCGTGCACGGAGATCTGCGCGAGCGCAAGAAGACCTTCCCGGTCCTGGCCGCGCTCTCCGCCCCCGGCGCCCGACGCCTCGCCGCCCTCCTGGAGTCGGGCACCGAACCCGCCGTGGCGGCCGCGCTGATCGAGGAGGCGGGTGGGCGTGCGGCGGCGCTGGCGGAGGCCCGTCGGCACATCGGCGCCGTGGAGACGGCTCTCGCCGGTGTGCCGCTGACGGCCGGGCCCGCGGACGACCTGCGGTCCCTGCTGGAGTTCCTGGTGCGCCGCGATCTCTGAAACGTGTTGACCTGCGCGTCCTTTCCGGGTCAGGGTCGAATCGGCACGGGTCACCTGTCCCCGGGCCGGAAGGATGACTGCCTTGATCGGCATCTCGGACATCGAAGCCGCCGCCGAGCGGATCGCCGGACACGTCGTGCGCACCCCGACCCTGGAGAGCTTCGGGCTCTCCGAGCTGCTCAGTGTCCCGGTCACGACGAAGCTGGAGCTGTTGCAGCGCACAGGCTCGTTCAAGGCGCGCGGGGCGACCGCGAAGCTGCTGTCGCTGAGCGAGGGCGAGTTGGCGGCCGGAGTGGTGGCGGTCAGCGGCGGCAACCACGGGATCGCGCTCGCGGTCATGGCGGCGGCGCTCGATGTGAAGGCGACGGTGGTCATGCCGCGTTCGGCGCCGGCGCGGTCCGTCGCGCTGGTGGAGGCGGCGGGCGCGTCGCTGCGGCTGACGGACGACATGCCGAGCGCGTTCGCGCTGGTGAACCGGTTGCGGGACGAGGGGCTGACCCTGGTCCACCCGTTCGACGACCCGGTGGTGATCGCCGGACAGGGCACCGTGGGGCTGGAGTTCGCGGAGGACGCCGGTGAACTCACCGACGTCCTGGTGAGCATCGGCGGCGGTGGCCTGATCGCCGGCATCGCCGCCGCCCTGCACGCCCGGCGGCCCGGGATCCGGGTCTGGGGCGTGGAGACGGAGGGCGCCGAGGCCATGTCCGCGGCGCTCGCGGCGGGCGGCCCGGTGCCGGTCACGCCGTCGTCGATCGTGACGACGCTCAGCGCGCCGGCCGTGTCGCAGCTGACGTACGACCATGTGTCGGCCCTCGTCACCGAGGTGCTGACCGTCCCCGACCGGGACGCCGTGCGGGGCTGTCTCGACCTCGCCGAGCACGCCAAGGTGTGGACCGAGCCCGCCGCGGGCTGTCTGCTGCCCGCCGCCCGGCAGGTGCTGCGGCGGGTCGGCGACGGCGCCCGGCTCGGCCTCGTGGTCTGCGGGGGCAACGCGACCGTCGGGGAGATCTCGGCCTGGTCCGAAGACTTCGGACTGCGCTGACTTTCCGTCAACTCACTTCGCCGACAGGTTCGTTGACGGGATCGTGGACAGATCCCTTGACTACGTTGTCGACAAACCCTCGCGTATTCGCGGTCTTCATGTCGGCGTTTACCGCTGGTTACCACCAGGTCGGGGCGGTGATATTCCGCCAGGGAAGCCTCCGGCGCGAATTCACCGGCCCCGGCACACGAGCGGCGACCTGGGAGCTCCCCGCGACTCGATTTCTCGCACACCTGCTCGGCGCCGTTGAATAAAAGGCAAGAAACACAAGGGAATTGGGCTTCCTTTGAACGCAGCCCAGCACACCCACCGTACTTCTGGGAAAGGTGAGAGCCAGGGGTTCAGCGAGGGATGGCCATGGTCGAGACGCACGTCTCCGTACACGAGTCGGTCGCCGGCAGATACCGGCCCATGGAGGTCGCGCACCGCGAGACCAACCGCGTCTCCTGGTACGGCGAGGACACGATCGCCGAACAGCCCTGCCTCCTCACGCAGGTGACCCTCCCCGTCGCCCCGGACCCGGAGGGCGCCGGCCGGATCACCGCCGGCATCCGGCGGACCACCGACGTCATGGTGCTGCTCTGCCCCACCCGGGTCGCCCCGGTCGTCGACGCCGTCGAGGAGGCCGGCACGCTGTGGACCGTCACCGACTGGATCGACGGCACACCGCTCGGCCAACTCCTCGCCCAGCAGGGCACGTTCCACTATGTGCGGGCCGCCCGCATCGGACTCGAACTGCTCGACATCCTGGAGGCGGCGCACAGCGAGGGCATCACGCACGGCGAACTCAGCCCGGGCCAGGTGTTCGTGCGCGACCGGGGCGGGGTCGTCCTCACCGGCTTCGGACTCGCGGGCGCCACCCTCGCGCCGCGGATCACCGCACCGTCGTACGCCTCGCCGGAACAGGCCCGGGACGAGCGCATCGGTCCGGCCGCCGACCTGTGGGCGCTGGGCGCGATCCTCTACACGCTGGTCGAGGGACACCCGCCGTTCCGCGACCGGGGCCGCCCCGAGGCGACCATGAAGGGCGTCGACCGGCTCCCGATGCGCGGCCCGTCGCGCGCAGGGCCGCTGGCGCAGGTCGTGCAGGGGCTGCTGCGCAAGAACTCCCGGGAGCGGCCGACCCGCCCGGTGGTCCGCGAGATCCTCACCCGCATCCTCGAAGAGGACCCGTACGCCGACCGCGAGCCGGTCCCGCTGCCCCGGCTGCGGCGGGCCTACGACGCCGTGCGCGGGGCGGGGACCACCTGGAGCGGCCGGGGCATGGCCGCCGGGACCGCCCTCGCCGTCGGCACCGTCACGGTCGCCGTCCTGGCCGCCACCCACCAGCTGCCCGGCACCCAGACCTCGGCGACGACCGAGCCCTCCCCCCTGCCGTCCGCGTCCGCCTCGGTCAGCACCCCCGGCGAGAACGTCGACGGTCACGCCTACTCTCCGTCCGCCACGCCGTCGCCGACGTCCCCCGCCTCACCGACCGCTTCCGCGTCCGCCTCGCCCTCCGTCACCGCGTCCCCCTCCCCCACCGTCTCGGCGCTGCCGGCCGGCTTCCGGGTGTTCAAGGCGCCGCAGGGCTTCTCCGTCGCGCTCCCCAAGGGCTGGAAGGTGGTGGAGACCCAGCAGGTGTCCGGCGCCTATCGGGTCACCTTCGGTGCCACGGGCGACCCGCGCACGCTGGCGGTGACGTACAGCACGCAGGCGGGCCCGGACCCGGTCGCCATCTGGCGTGACGATGTCCTGCCGGGGCTGAAGCAGACCGAGGGCTTCCAGCAGATCGGCGACATCCAGGCCACCACGTACCAGGGCGACAAGGCCGCCGACCTGGAGTGGCTCTCCGGAACCGGCGACGACCGGGTGCGCACACTCGGCCGCGGTTTCCTGATCGGCGGCGGGCGCAGTTTCTCGCTACGGTGGACGACACCCGCCGACGAATGGAACGACGCGGCCAACCGCCAGGCGTTGCAGACCTTCTTCAAGACCTTCCGGCGGGAATCGAACTGACGGCACCGACGGCGACGCGAGGGCCGGGCGCTCAAACCAGCGGCAATGGGTGGATATAGGCTGCGTGTTCGCACCATGCCTCATCACAAGCCCAGGAGAGTCCGCCTTGACCGTAGTGATCGACCAGGCCGAGACGTCCTTCACCGCTCTCGACGACGCCGGCCTCGTCGCCCGGGACGCGCACGAGTTCGGAGCCTACGCCCGCACCGGCGGCTGGGCGTTCGGCCTCAAGGTGGCGCGCAGCGTCCGGCCCGGCGGGCAGAGCGCGGACGAGACGCCGAAGGTGTCCGCGAAGGAGTTCGCCGAACTCGCCGACTGCTCCCCCGAGCGCGTCATGCGTTACTACAAGGCCTGGGACCGGGCCGCGGACGACGGTCTCGTCCCGCACTTCGAGGAGCTGGCCCCCGGCCAGGAGGTCGAACTCCCGGACGCGGACGTGTGGTTGAACTACTACGTCTCCCGTTCCAGCGCCACCTCCGAGCGCGGCACCGCCATCACCGAGGCCGCCGAGGCCGAGGGCATCCGCCCCACCAAGGCGCTGGAGGTCGCGGAGAACCCGACCGCGCTGCGCGCCGCGATCCTCGCCGACCCGTCCACCGCGCGGGCGGCCCGGCAGGCCCTGCTGGACCGCGTCCGGGAGGACCCGGAACTCCAGTCCGAGCTGGCCCGGGACGTCGTACGCACCGACGACCTGAAGAAGGCGGTGGCGACGGAAAGCCGCTCGGCGGACCGGATCGGCTACGTGCGGCAGATCGCCGAGTCGGGCCAGATCAAGACCCCGGCCGGCCAGACCGTCGACGCGCCCGTCGACCTGCGCCAGGAGGCCGAGCGGCACCTGTCGCTCCTCGACGAGCTGGAGGACGGCGAGGACACCGGCGGGTGGGCCACCGAGGCCTACGACACGATGAAGAACCTGGTCGTCGAGGCGGTGGAGGCCGACCCCGAACTGCGCGTCCAGGAGAAGCGGACCAAGTTCTACAGCAGTCTCCAGAAGGCCACGAAGGCGTTCGAGGAGCTGACCTTCGACGACGCCCAGGACTTCTACGAGGACGACATGGTCCAGCGTCTGGAGGAGCTCCAGCAGGCCATCGACAGCTGCCTCAACGCGCTGCGCAAGACCACCACTCCGGCTGAGTAGCCGTACTCATGTAGCGAGTTGGGCCTTCGGACACGATGGGGCTCCCCACGACAAGGGAGCCCCATCGTGTCCGTTCTCGCTTCCGCACCGCGGCGCCGTCTGCCCGCCGCCATGGTCGCGCTGGTGGTCGTCGGCATGGCCCTCTCCGCCTGGCATCCGCACGACCGCACGACGTGGTTCCTGGAGACCGTGTGGGTCTTCGTCGGACTCCCGGTGATCGTCCTGACCTGGCGCCGCTTCCCCATGACCGGCCTGCTGTGCTGTCTGCTCGCCGCGCACGCGCTGGTCCTCGCCGTGGGCGGCCACTACACGTACGCGGAGGTACCGGCGGGCGACTGGGTCCGTGACACCTTCGGTCTCAGCCGCAATCCCTACGACCGTCTCGGCCACCTCACGCAGGGGTTCGTACCGGCGGTCCTGGTACGGGAGTTGCTCACCCGCACCTCACCGCTGCGCGGCAGCCGCTGGCTGGCGCCGCTCACCGTGTGCGCGTGTCTCGCCTTCAGTGCCCTGTTCGAGCTCTTCGAGTGGGCGGCGGCCGTGATCGGCGGGCACAGTGCGGACGCCTTCCTGGCCACTCAGGGGGATGTGTGGGACACGCAGTGGGACATGTTCTGCGCGCTGATCGGGGCCACGGTCTCGGTGCTGCTGCTCAGCCGGGTCCACGACCGGCAGATGGCGCGGCTCGGGGTCATCGGGTCGTATCGCGCTGTCGCGCCCACAGCGGCAGTACGAACCAGCACAGCAGGTACCAGGTGACCACCCCCGCGACCAGCCAGGGCACGTACGCGTCGTGGGTGGCGACCCGGAGGATCAGCAGCAGTGCGGCGGTCATCGTGGCCAGCAGCAGCACGAGGCCGACGAAGGTCAGCCGGGACGCCCAGCGCACCGCCCGGGGTTTCACGCTCCGGCCGGAGACCAGGCGGTGCAGGGACACCGGGCCGATCAGTGCGCCGGTGGCGGTGGCGCCGAGGACGACGGTCACGAGGTAGAGGACCTGGTTCGCGTGCTCCAGCTGCTCGTACTTCGGGGTGAAGACGACCGTGAGCAGGAACCCGAACAGGATCTGTACGCCGGTCTGCGCGACCCGGACCTCCTGGATGAGCTCGCCCCACATCCGGTCCGCTCTCTCGTCCTCGGACTCGTCGCGCCCCGTCCGCCGATCTTCCTCCTGGGTCATGCGGTCCGTGTAACCGGACCGCCGCCCGTTCAAACGGAGGACAGCCTGACGGAGGGCTGTTCAGAGGAGGTCGTGGCCTACCAGCGGCTCTCCACCTGGCCCTTGATCCGGCGGTCGTAGAGGTCCCGGATCGCGGTGAGCGTCTCCTCGGAGAGGGCGGGCAGCTTGGCGGCGGCCGCGTTGGCTCGGGCCTGTTCGGGTGAGCGGGCGCCGGGGATGACCGTGGTGACACCGGGCTGGTCGATGATCCAGCGCAGGGCCAGCTGGGCCGGGGTGTAACCCTCGGGGGCGAGGGCGGAGAACTCGGCGGCGGCCTCGACGCCCGTCGCGTAGTCGACGCCGGAGAAGGTCTCGCCCTGGTCGAAGGCCTCGCCGTGCCGGTTGTACGTGCGGTGGTCGTTCTCCGGGAACACCGTGTCCTTGGTGTACTTGCCCGACAGCAGGCCCGACGCGAGCGGCACGCGCGCGATGATGCCGACGCCCGCCTCCTGCGCGGCCGGCAGCACCTGGAGCAGGGGCTTCATACGGAAGGCGTTGAGGATGATCTGCACGCTGGTCACGTTCGGCCGGGCGATCGCGGTGAGGGCTTCCTCGCAGGTCTCCACGCTGACGCCGTACCGGGCGATGCGCTCCTCCGCGACCAGGGTGTCGAGGGCGTCGAACACCTCGTCCGAGGAGTAGACCGGCGTGGGCGGGCAGTGCAGCTGCACGAGGTCGATGCGGTCGACGCCGAGGTTGCGGCGCGAACGGTCGTTCCACGCGCGGAAGTTGTCGAGGACGTAGTTCTCCGGGATCTGGTCGACGCGGCGGCCCATCTTCGTCGCGACCAGGACATGCAGATCGGGCCGCCCGCTCAGGAAGGTGGCGATGGTCTGCTCGCTGCGCCCGTCGCCGTACACGTCGGCCGTGTCGAAGAAGGTCACCCCCGACTCCGCCGCCGCCTCCAGCACGGCGAGGGCTTCCTTGTCGTCGACGTCCCCCCAGTCGGCGCCCAGCTGCCAGGTGCCGAGACCGACGACGGACAGCTGCTGATTCGACCTGCCGATTACACGTTCGTCCATGCCCTCAGTCTGTCATCCGCCACTGACATGCGCGGATCGGGCTCCTCCGGGCCGCGACCTGTGAATCTTTCACTCACACGAGTGAACCGGTTCGACAGGATGCCTACTCGTGTCAACTCGCGCCTAGCGTGTGCGCGTGACCGATCAAGTGGCGAACAACCTCCAGCCGGGGAAGGGCAGTTCCGCTCCCTGGACCCGTCGGGGCTTCCTCCTCTCCGCGGCGGCCCTGGCCGCCGTACCCGTACTCCTGACGGCCGATCCGGCCGTCGCCGCGGCCGAGCTGCCCGACTTCCCCGGCGATGTGGACCTCTACCGCTCGGCGTACCGGAACTGGGTCGGCGAGATCACCGCCGACGGACTGTGGGCGTGTGCGCCGACCGACCCCGGCCAGGTGGTGTCCGTCGTCAACTGGGCCTGGCAGCACGGCTGGCGGGCCCGCGCCCGCGGCTCCTCGCACGGCTGGTCACCGCTGACGATCGAGTCCGGTACGACGTCGGACGCGCCGGTGCTGCTGGTCGACACCGCCCCGCACCTCACGGGCCTGACCCTGGACTCCGGCTCCGCCGTGCGGGCCGGTACCGGTGTCACCCTGGAGGCACTGCTCACGTTCCTGGAGGGCCACGGCCTCGGTCTCACCGCCTCGCCCGCGCCCGGCGACCTGACGCTCGGCGGCGCCCTGGCCATCGACGCGCACGGCACCGCCGTACCGGCGAACGGCGAGCAGCGGACCGCCGGGCACACCTTCGGGTCGCTCAGCAATCTGGTGCTGTCGCTGACGGCGGTGGTGTGGGACACGGACACGGGTGCCTATGTGCTGCGGACCTACACCCGCGACGAGGCGGACTGCGCGGCGCTCCTCACGCACCTGGGGCGTTCGCTGGTCACCGAGGTCGTGCTGCGGGTCGGGGCGAACGCGAACCTGCGGTGCGTGAGCCGTACGGACATCCCGGCCACCGAGTTGTTCGCGGCGCCCGGGTCCGGCGGGCGGACCTTCGCGAGCTTCCTGGACGAGGCGGGGCGGGCCGAGGCGATCTGGTTCGCGTTCACCGAGTTCCCCTGGCTGAAGGTGTGGAGCGTCGCACCGACCCGGCCGCTGACCTCGCGGCACGTCACATCGCCGTACAACTACCCGTTCTCCGACAACGTGCCGACACTGATCGCGGATCTCGTCGGGCGGATCCTGTCCGATGCCGCGTGGTATCTGGCGCCGGTGCTCGGCAACGCCCAACTCGACGTGGCCGCGCTGGGGTTGACGACGACGCTGTCGGCCGACATCTGGGGGCCGTCGAAGAACACGCTGCTCTACATCAAGCCGACAACCCTGCGGGAGACCGCGAACGGCTACGCGGTGCTCACCTCACGGGCCCAAGTGCAGCGCGTCGTCCACGAGTTCACCGACTTCTACCAGGAACGGCTCACCGCGTACGCCGCGCTCGGGCGCTTCCCCGTCAACGGCACCGTCGAGATCCGGGTGACCGGCCTCGACCACCCCGCCGACTCCGAACTCGCGGGCGCCCGCGCCCCGTTGCTGTCCGCGCTGCGCCCGAGCTCCGAGCACCCCGAGTGGGACACGGCGATCTGGCTGGACGTCCTGACCCTGCCCGGCACGCCGTACGCGGAGGAGTTCCTGCGGGAGTTGGAGCAGTTCCTGTACCGCTCGTACGACGGCACGGACGCGCTGACCCGGGTCGAGTGGTCGAAGGGCTGGGCCTACACCGAGCAGGCCGCGTGGAGCGACGAGGAGGTGCTGGGCACGGCGATCCCGGGCTCCTTCGGGGAGTCGGTGTGGGGACAGGCCGAGGGGACCTTCGACCGGCTGGACCCGCACGGGGTGTTCGGGAACGCCTTCCTGGACCGGTTGTTCGGCTAGGGCCGGCCAGGCTGTCTCCGGGTCAGGGCGTCAAGTGGGCCTGCACGGTGGGTCCGTAGCGGTCGACGATCGTGTCGATGGCCGTCACGCGCAGCCGGGTGCCGCGGGCGATGCCGTACATGACGCCGAGGCCGAGGATGGTCGCGACGGCGAGTTCGGCGCGCAGGGCGGTGTCGCGGCCGGAGAGGCGCTCGGCGAGGCGATCGACCACCTGCGCGCGGAAGTTGACGCGCAGGATGTCGCCGTGGTCGCCCTGGAGGGGGGCGAACACGATCCGCAGCAGCGGGTCGGCGCCCCGCTCGCGCTGGCTGACGAGGACGTGCCGGACCATATGGCGGCCGAGTCCGTCGAGCGGGGCGTCCAGCAGGTCCGCCGCGTCGGTCTCGAAGGACATGACGCGGGCGAAGAGGGCGTCCTTGTTGCCGAAGTACTTGAGGATCAACGGGGCGCTGACACCGGCGCGTTCGGCGACGGCCTTGAGGGTGATGTCGGCGTGCGCGTTGCGCGCGAGGAGGTAGCGGGCGGCCCTGAGGATGGCCGCCTTGGTCGCCTCGGCGTCCCGGCGTGCGGGCGGGGACGCGGTGGGTGGAGTGGTGCTCACGGCACTCATGCTCCCTCCAACGCCTCGTCCCGCGCGCCCTGAGCACGGTCGGAAGCCGGCCGAGTGTCGTCGGAGGCGGGGTCGCCCGGGATGGTCAGTGCCGCCGCGCACGCCACCAGGGCGATCACGCCCGCGATGGCGAACGCCATCAGATATCCGTGCAGCGTGGGCAGCGGGAGCCCCCCGACCAGGCTGGTGTGGTGCACCAGTACGGCGGCGACCACGGCGCTGGACACGGCCTGGCCGATGGTGCGCATCAGGACGTTGACGCCGTTCGCGGACGCGGTCTGGCCGGCCGGGACGGCACGCAGGATGAGCGTGGGCAGCGCCGAGTAGGCGAAGGTGGTGCCCGTGGCGACGACCGTCGCGCCGAGGATGATCGTCCACAGGTCACGGCTGTCGGCGATGCGCACCACATAGCCGAGCGCGATGATCGCGGCCCCGATGGCGAGCGTGATGCGCGGGCCGCGGGCCGCCGAGATCCGGGCCGAGACGGGCGAGAGCAGCAGCATGATGATGCCGCCGGGCAGCAGGCACAGGCCGGTCTGGACGATGCTCAGTCCGAGCCCGTACCCGGTGGCCTTGGGCGCCTGCACCAGCTGGGCGGTGACCAGGGAGTTGGCGTAGAACGCGAAGCCGGTCAGCAGGGCCGCCACATGGGACAGACCCACCCGGGGGCGGGACACCAACCGCAGGTCCACCAGCGGCTGCCGCACGCGGAGTTGCTGCCACCACCACAGGCCGAACACGACGACCGTGGCGAGGAACAGCCCCAGGATCCGCGAACTGCCCCACCCCCACTGGCCGCCCTGGGACACCCCGAGAAGCAGACACACCAGTCCTACGGCCAGGCCCAGCGCGCCGAGCACGTCGAAGCGGCCCGGTTCACGGACGGGCGACTCGCGCACCGCCCACCAGATCCCCCACACACCGATCGCGCCGAGCGCGCTGGTCGCCCAGAACATGACGTGCCAGTTGGCGTACTGCACGATCAGTGCCGCGAGCGGCAGTCCGAGTGCGGCGCCGATACCGACCGTGGAGCTCATGAACGCCACCGCGCTGCCCCGGCGCTCCGGGGGCAGCTCGTCCCGCAGGATGCTGATCGACAGGGGGACCACGGCAGCCGCGGCGCCTTGCAGGGCGCGGGCGAAGATCAGCACGCGGATGTCGGAGGACAGGGCGCACATGACCGAGCCGACGGTCATCAGACCGAGGGCGCCGGTCAGGACCCGGCGCTTGCCGTACATGTCGCCGGCCCGGCCGAGCACGGGGGTGAGGACGGCGCCGGAGAGCAGGGTCGCGGTGACCATCCAGGAGACGGCGCCCGCTGAGGAGTGGGTGAGCCGGGGCAGGGACGGCAGCAGCGGGACGACCACGGTCTGCATGACCGCCATCAGGATCCCGCCGAACGCCAGCACCGGAACGGTGAGCCGGTCCCGCACGGGGGTCCGCCCGGCGGTGCTGCCGGGCGGGGCGGGTATCGGGACGGGCTGGCCCATGGGCACTCCAGCTGGCCTGAAAAAATAAGGTGAATGGCTATTCACCCTAACTGGTGAATAGCCATTCACCCAACCTTCCCCGGCCACCCCCGGAAGCCGGACCGCCCGCGGAGGGCGCCCTACTTGCGGGAGGCGAGCGCCCGCGCGTGCACGGTCCGCGCGACCTTGGGGCCGAGCCAGCGCTTGAACCGGCGCAGCGCCTCCAGCCGTCCGGCCGCCTTGTCGATGCCGTAGTACACCTGCGGCGGGACGTACGGCAGCAGGGGCGAGTGGCGCTGGCCGAGCAGGGCGAACATGCGGTGCGGGGGCAGGTGGATGTAGCGCTGGAGGTTCTCGTACCACTGGGCGCTGTAGCGGGCCGCGCTCTGGATGGACAACAGGGCGGATCTACGGCGCTGTTCGTAGGCGGCGAGGGCCTGCGGCAGTTCGGTGTGGTCGCGCAGGGCGTCGGCGAGGGCGATGGCGTCCTCCAGGGCGAGGGTGGTGCCGGCGCCGATGGAGTAGTGGGTGGTGTGGGCGGCGTCGCCGAGCAGGACGAGGTTGTCGCGGTGCCAGGTGCGGTTGGTGAGGGTGCGGAAGTTCAGCCACTGGGCGCTGCCGTCGGCCGAGGCGCGGCCGATCAGGGAGTGGCCGTCCAGCAGGTCGGCGAAGAGCTTCTCCAGCAGGGCGAGTCCATCGGCCTCGGCGGCGGTGTCGAGGCCGAGACCGGTCCAGGTCTCGGGTGCGCACTCGATGACGCAGGTGCTGCCCTCGGGGCCGAACGCGTAGCCGTAGCACCAGATCCAGCCGTGGTCGGTCTCCACGAAGGCGAAGGTGAACGAGCCGAAGACCTTGCTGGTGCCGAGCCAGATGTACTGGTTGCGGCCGGGCTTGAGTTCGGCGCCGAAGTGGTCGGCGTGGCGGGTGCGCAGCGCGCTGTTGACGCCGTCGGCCGCCACGATCAGATCGGCGTCGGGCAGGTCGTCCGCCGTGACCTCGCGCTCGAACTCCAGCCGCACGCCCAGGGATCGGGCCCGTTCGGCGAGGATCTTGAGGAGTCGGTGGCGGCCGATGCCGTGTCCCTCGTCCCCGGGCTGCGTGGTCGTCAGGTCCCGGATGCGGGCGACGCCGTCGCTCCAGCGCACCGAGTGCTCGTCGACGGCCTGCGCCGACTCGGGGTCGTACTCCCGGAGTTGGTCGAGCAGTCCACGCCAGTACGTCACGCCCCAGCCGTAGGTCGAACCCTCGGGGTTGCGCTCGTAGACGGTGATGTCGTGGGACGGGTCCTGACGCTTCAGCAGGATCGAGAGATACAGACCGGCGGGCCCGCCTCCGACACAGGCGACCTTCACGCGCACACCCCTGGAGATTACTCAAAGTGGTCAAGTGGAACCGCAGAGTAGCAGCATGGAGGGGTGGCGTTCCCCCGGCGCCTCGGTGTTCCGGGTTCCGGGTTCCGGCTCCGCCGCGCCTGCCTACCATCGGACCGTGGACTGGGGAACTCTCGCGGGTACCGCCCTCGGCGCCATCCTGGGTGTCGGTACGACGCTGTTCGCCGAGCGGTCACGGTGGCAGCGGGAGCACACGGCCCGCGAACGCGTCGTGAGGCAGCAGCTGTACGCCGAATACCTCGGGGCGCTCTCGCTCACCACGCACCGCCTTCGGGACCTGAAGCGCAACACCGGCCTGACCAGGGAAGAACGCATCAGGCAGGCGGGCGAGATCCTGGGATCCACCAACGCCTACCAGCTCCGCTACCAGATGCTGATCATCGCCCCCGAGCAGCTCGGCGACACGGCGGACCAGGCGTTCGGGCGGGTCCGGGACCTACGGGACCGATTCGACGGCCCCGACGTCAGCACGGACCCCGAGTGGTCGTCGGCGATGAACGCCGTCAGTGAGATCCTCAACGCCCTTCGGACAGCGATGCGTTCGGATCTCACCGTGGAGTGAACCGGCCCTGCGGGGTGCTTACACCTCGGCCGTAGCGCACTCCGGGTGTCCCCAGCCCTTGGCGTTCTTGCTGATGGGCTCGCCGGCCGCGTAGGCGCGACCGCACAGACAGCGGCCGGGGAACTTGGCCTTGATCGTGCGCGAGGCCGAACTCGTGCTCTTCCGGGCCGACTTGGCCCCGCCCGCACGGGCGGGCTTCTTCGGGGTGTCGGGCGAGGGAGGCGGTTCCGGGGAGCCGAGGTCGCTGCCCGCGGGCTCCTGGACGATGGCCGCCTGGCTGGCCGCGCGGTCGGCGAAGTCGTTCAGCGGGTCGCCGTCGACCTGGTGGGCGGGGACGTAACGGAACTCGACCGAGCGGCCGTCGAGCAGTTCGTCGATACGGACGACCAGCTCCTGGTTGGCCACGGGCTTGCCGCCGGAGGTCTTCCAGCCGTTGCGCTTCCAGCCGGGCAGCCAGGTGGTGACCGCCTTCATGGCGTACTGCGAGTCCATGCGGATCTCCAGCGGTACGTCCGGTGCGGTCGCCGTCAACAGGCGCTCCAGCGCGGTGAGTTCGGCGACGTTGTTGGTGGCCTTGCCGAGCGGTCCCGCCTCCCAGCGGGCCGGGCTCTCCTTGTCGTCCGACACGACCCAGGCCCAGGCGGCCGGCCCGGGATTCCCCTTCGAAGCCCCGTCGCACGCGGCCACCACACGTTCACGCATGCGCCCGATCATGCCATGGCGTCGCGACGGGCTCGGCCTCGGGTGAACCGGCCCTGCCCTCGCAGAAGTCCGTGGACCGTGTCCGAGATCTTGCCCGCCGGCCCTCTACGCTGCGCGCATGACCACGCGACAAGAGCAATGGGCCCGGGTGCGCCGCCACTTGTGGCGGCCTCCGCGCCCCCACGGGGAGCAGCCGCGCGAGCGGGTGGTCGGACCGCTGGAACTCTTCTACGACCTGGTCGTGGTCGTCCTGGTCGCGCAGGCCGCCCATCACCTGTCCGGGGAACTCGACCTGCACGGCCTGGGCCTGTTCGCGGCGGTGTTCGCGCTGGTGTGGATCGCGTGGCTCAACGGCAGCCTGCACCACGAACTGCACGGGCACGAGGACGCGCGCGGCCGGAGCATGTTCCTGCTCCAGATCCTCGTGCTGGTCCCGCTGGGCGCGTTCATCCCCGGGGCGGGCGACGAGCGCGGTGCCGCGTTCGCCGTGGACGCGGGGGTGCTGTTCGCGGTCCTGGCGCTGCTGTGGCTGCTCGCCTCGCGCGGTGACACGCCGGAATTCCGGCGCCCCAGCATGCTGTACGTGACGGGGACGGCGGCCTGCGCGGTCGTACTCGCAGCGAGCGCCGCCCTGCCGGCGAACGCCCGCGTGCTGACGTGGGGTGTGCTGGCCGTCGGCTACCTGGCGGGGTTCGTGTTCGTGATCGGGAGGGCCATCCCGGAACAGGTGGTCGCGCTCAGCGTGACCGACGCGCTCACGGAGCGGTTCGGGCTGTTCATCATCATCGTGCTCGGCGAGAACGTGACCGGAGTGGTCGACGGGCTGGCCCACGAGCCGACCAACGCGCTCACCCTCGCCGTCGGACTCGTCGCCGTGGTCGTCGGATTCGGCGCGTGGTGGACCTACTTCGACTTCGCCGGACACCGGCTGCCGAGGCCCACGCGCGCGTGCGCCCTGCTGTGGATGGTGGTCCACCTGCCGATCACGGCCTCGGTGGCCGCCATGGGCGCCGCGATGGTCGGCCTCGTCGAGCACGCCCACGACAGCCGGACCCCCGCGGCCACGGCATGGGTGCTGTGCGGGGGCGCGGCAGTCGTGCTCTGCGCGACGATGGTGCTCGCGGCGTCCCTGCGCCACTGGGACGAGAACCCCGGGCTCTACCGCCCCCTGGCCCGCACCTGTGTCGCCATGGCCGTCCTGTGCCTGGCAGTAGGCGCCCTGCGCCCGGCTCCGCTCGTCCTCGGCCTGGCGCTCGTCCTGCTCTTCGGCGTCCCCTGGGGAGTCGCCGTGGCCAACCGTGTGTCCCACTACGAGGGAGGGCTGAGCACCGGGTGACCGACTCGGTCCCCGAGCCGCCGCGTGTACGAAGGACGACCTGGTCGCCGCCGGTGAAGGGGCTGCTCGGCTAGACGTCCGTCATCGTCGGCATCTCTCCCTGGGTCGTGGTCATGTCGATCACCGAGAACGAGGCGCCCTGCGGGTCGCTCAGGGCCGCGAACCGTCCGAAGGGGCTGTCCATGGGGCCGAAACGGAGGATGCCGCCGAGCTTGGTGGCCGTGGCCACGGCGTCGTCGCAATTGTCCACGGCGAAGTACACGTTGACGTACGACGGCACCTCGGGCGGGAACTCGTCGCCCATCTTCATCCGGCCCAGGACCGTGTTCTCGCCGAGGTTGTAGACGCGGAAGTCGACGTTGGCGTCGTCCATCTGCTGTGCCGAGTACGAGAAGACCGCCGGGAGGAACCCGTCCGCCTTCTCGGGTTCGCGGGTGAAGACCTCGGCCCAGGCGTAGGTGCCGGGTACGCCCGTGGCCTCGAAGCCCTCGTGGACGCCGGCCTGCCAGACGCCGAAGACGGCGCCGCTGGGCTCACTGGCCAGGCACATGGTGCCGAAGTCGCCGACCTTCATCGGCTCCATCAGCACCTGGCCGCCGTTCTCGCGGATCTTCGCCGCGGTGGCCGCCGCGTCCTGTGACGCGAAGTACAGGCACCACTGCGACTGCCCCTCCTGGCCGGGCATCGGCGGTACGACGGCCGCCACGGCCTTGTCGTCGACGAAGGCCTGGGTGTAGTTGCCGTACTCCGACGACGCGTCGCCGAAGGTCCAGCCGAGGACCTCGCCGTAGAAGCGCTTGGCTCCTTCGACGTCGCTGAACATCGCGTCGGCCCAACAGGGGGTTCCCTCAGGTTGTACGGCCATGGCTGCGGCCCTCTCCGGTAGGTCGGGTTGTCCGGATTCTCACGCTAGTCACCCGGAGAGCCGGGCGCGCGCCGAACGCCCCGGTCCGTTCCACACTGGACGCATGGCGGACGCGAGGACGATGCGCGCGTGGGCGGTGGCGGAGCCGGGGCCCGTCGAGGAGGGCGCTCTCCGGTTGGTGGAGAAGCCGGTGCCGGTACCGGACGGTGACGAACTGCTGGTGCACGTGCGCGCGTGCGGGGTGTGCCGGACGGATCTGCATGTCACCGAGGGGGATCTGCCGGTGCACCGGCCGGGGGTGACTCCGGGACACGAGGTCGTCGGTGTGGTGGCGGGGCTCGGGGCCGCGGTGAGCGGGTTCGCGGTCGGTGACCGGGTGGGCGTCGCGTGGCTGCGCCGTACCGACGGCACCTGCGTGTACTGCCTGCGCGGGGCCGAGAACCTGTGCCCGCGCTCCGCGTACACCGGCTGGGACGCCGACGGCGGCTACGCGGAGTACACGACCGTACCGGCCGCGTTCGCCCACCGGCTGCCCGCCGGCCTCGACGACGTTGCCCTGGCGCCGCTGCTGTGCGCCGGGATCATCGGCTACCGCGCGCTGCGCCGGGCCGCGCTGCCGCCGGGCGGCCGGCTCGGTCTCTACGGCTTCGGGGGCAGCGCCCATCTGTGCGCCCAGGTGGCACTCGCCGAGGGAGCCACCGTGCATGTGCTGACCCGGGGCCGGGCGGCGCGGCGGCTCGCGCTGGAGCTGGGGGCGACCTCGGCGCGTGACGCGTACGAGGCGCCGCCGGAGCCGCTCGACAGCGCGATCCTGTTCGCGCCGGTCGGCGATCTCGTGCCGGTCGCGCTGCGGGCGCTCGACCGGGGCGGGGTCCTCGCGGTCGCGGGCATCCACCTCAGCGACACACCGCCACTGAACTACGAGCACGAGCTGTTCTACGAGAGGGAGTTGCGCAGCGTCACCTCCAACACCCGGGAGGACGCGAGGGAGTTCCTCGCCCTGGCCGCCCGGCACGACGTGCGCGCGACCACGCACACCTATCCGCTCTCCCGGGCCGCGGACGCGCTGGCGGATCTGAAGGCCGGCCGCTTCGACGGGGCCGCGGTGCTGGTGAACGACCTCAACGGGTAGGCGGCGCGCGGGGGTTCGCGGGTGGACGACCTCAACAGGTAGGCGGCGCGCGGGGTTTCGCGCAGGTGAGGCGTGTTCGCGCCCCGCGCGCCGGGGCACGGGAACGATCTGTTCCTCTCCCCGCCTCGACCGACGGTTTACACCCTCCAGGGCGTGAAGCCGCCCCCTGCGCGCGGTTACCGGTCCTGGGCAGGACTGTTTGGCTTGTACACCGACGACGCGCTCACCCCTGTTCACCTCCCGGGAGGGAATGTGTCCACTCCGGAAAGCGCCCACGGACCCGCCACCGACGAACCCGGCCCCGCGACACCCGGCAACGGTCAACAACCCACCAGTCTCAGCACCCTGGCGGCACGTCAGCTCGCCACGACCACCAAGTCCGAACCGCAGATGCAGGCCATCACCTCGCGATGGCTGCTGAAGATGCTGCCCTGGGTGGACGTGCGGGGCGGTGCCTACCGGGTCAACCGGCGGCTCCAGCTCAGCGTCGGCCGCGGCCGGGTGCGGTTCGAGCAGAACGGCGCCGACGACATCAAGGTCATCCCCGAGACACTCACCGAACTGCCCGTGCTGCGCGGGTACTCCGACACGGAGGTGCTGAAGCAGGTCGCGAGCCGGTTCCGGGTCCGGGAGGTGCGGGCAGGCCAGGTCCTCTTCGAGGCCGGACAGCCCGTCACCGAGGCCTACTTGGTCGCCCACGGCCGCTTCACCCGCTTCACCGCCGGCAAGTACGACGAGGAGGAGATCCTCGGCGTCGTCACCGACGGCGACCAGATGGGCGACGAGGCCATAGGGCAGTCCGATCCCCTGTGGCTGAGTTCCGTGCGGGCCGAGACCGCGGGCGTCCTGCTCGTGCTGCCCTGGGACGTGATGGCCGAATTCACCGACCGCGTACCGTCGTTGGCCGCCCATCTGGAGGCGTACGCCGAGCGGCAACGCCTGCCGATGAACCGCAAGGGCGAGGCCGACGTCCCGGTGCAGGCCGGCCATGTGGGCGAGCCGACGCTGCCCGGGGGCTTCGTCGACTACGAACTCGCCCCGCGCGAGTACGAGTTGTCGCTCACCCAGACCGTACTGAGGGTGCACACCAGGGTCGCCGACCTCTACAACGACCCGATGGACCAGACCCAGCAGCAACTGCGGCTCACCATCGAGGAGATCCGCGAGCGGCAGGAGTGGGAGCTGGTCAACAACCGGGAGTTCGGGCTGCTGCACAGCATCGACTACACCCAGCGCATCAGCACCTTCACCGGCCCGCCGACCCCCGACGACCTCGACGAACTGCTCGCCATGCGGCGCAGGACACGGCTCTTCCTCGCCCATCCGAAGGCGATCGCGGCCTTCTTCCGGCAGTGCAACCGGCGTGGTCTGGTACCCGGCACGGTGAACGTCGAGGGGCACGAGATCCCCGCCTGGCGCGGCGTCCCGTTCTTCCCGTGCGGCAAGATCCCGATCACCCCGCAGCACACCAGCAGCATCATCGCGCTGCGCACCGGCGAGGCCGACCAAGGTGTCGTCGGGCTGTTCCAGACGGGCATCCCCGAGGAGTTCCAGCCCGGTCTGAACGTGCGCTTCATGGGCATCGACTCGGCCGCGATCATCCGCTACCTCGTCACCGCGTACTACTCGATGGCCATCCTGGTCCCCGACGCGGCGGGAATCCTGGAGAACGTCCAGATCGGCCGGACCGCCGAATGACGGCGTGGAGCACTCCATGACCACATCCCTTTCGCTGCCCGGCCCGCCGAACCTGGCGAGCACCGTGCGGGCCCGCCGCACCGGGGCGATCCCCGGGCTCAAGTACCAACCGGCCGCACCCGCCGACCCGGAGAAGGCCGCGGAGATCGACCGCAGGCTGGAGGCCTGGGCCCGCGGGCACGAACTGTTCCCCGCCGCGTGGGACGGGGACTTCGCCGGGTTCCAGTTCGGCCGGGCCGTGGTGCTCCAGCACCCGGGGGCGCTCGACCTCGAACGGCTCACCGCCGCGGGCAAGTTGCTGCTCGCCGAGAACATCGTCGACAACTGCTACTGCGAGGAGGACGAGGACAAGGGCGGCTCGCACCGCGGCCTGGGCGGACGGCTGATCTTCGGGCAGTCGGCGCTCGACCCCTTCCACTCCACCCCCGAATACGAGGAGGAGTGGCGGCACGGCGTGCAGGCCGACGGGCCGCTGCGCTCGTACCACTTCGCGCTGAAGGACTACGCCCTCCTCGCCACCTCCAGCCAGACCGACCGGCTCGTGCACGACCTCGCCCGGCTGCACCTGGGCTACCTGGGCGAGGCCGCCTGGATGGAGATCCGGTACGTACCGCGGGTCTGGGAGTACCTGGTGATGCGGCAGTTCAACAACTTCCGGCCCTGTCTGGCGGTCGTCGACACGGTCGACGGCTACGAACTGCCCGAGCAGGTCTACGCCCGGCCCGAGATCCAGCGGATCACGGCCCTCGCCGGCAACGCCACCACGATCGTCAACGACCTCTACTCCTTCACCAAGGAGCTGTCCGACCCTGACCACCTCAACCTTCCGCAGGTCGTCGCCGCGAACGAGCGGTGCGGGCTGAAGGCGGCCTATCTGAAGTCCGTCGGGATCCACAACCGGATCATGGAAGCCTTCGAGGAGGAGTCCGCGGTGCTGTCCGCCGCCTCGCCCCTCGTCGAGCGCTACACCCGGGGCCTCGCCGCCTGGGTGGCCGGCAACCACGAGTGGCACGCGACCAACACCCACCGATACCACCTGCCCAACTACTGGTAACAGACCGGCCCCTGACGCACTGTCAGACGTAGCACGCTAGGAGTCACTGTTGACCACCACCGACGCCGGCACCGCAGCAGCACCGGTGCCGACCCAGTCCACGTACCAGAACCGTGTCGCGGACTACTGGAACGCCGAAGAGAACCCGGTCAACCTCGACCTCGGGCAGATCGACGATCTGTACCACCACCACTACGGAATCGGCGGGGCCGACGAGTCCGTGCTCGACGAACCCGACCCCGTCCGGCGCCGGGAGCGGCTCACCGCCGAACTGCACCGCCTGGAACACGCGCAGGCGGAACTCCTCGCCTCCCACCTCGGTCAACTCACACCGGACGACCGGGTGTTCGACGCGGGGTGCGGTCGCGGTGGCGGCAGTGTCGTAGCGCATCTGCGCTACGGCTGCCGGGCCGACGGGGTCACGATCTCCGCCAAGCAGGCCGAGTTCGCCAACGCGCAGGCGCGCAAGCGGGGCATCGACGGCAAGGTGCGCTACCACCACCGGAACATGCTCGACACCGGCTTCCCGACAGGTGAGTTCGCCGCGTCCTGGAACAACGAGTCCACCATGTATGTGGAGTTGGACCTGCTGTTCGCCGAGCACGCCCGGCTGCTGCGCCGCGGCGGACGCTATGTGGTGATCACCGGCTGCTACGACGACACGTACGGCCGGGCCTCGCGCGAGGTGTCCCTCATCAACGCCCACTACATCTGCGACATCCACCCGAGGTCGGAGTACTTCCGGGCGATGGCCCGCAACCGGCTGGTGCCCGTCCACGTCCAGGATCTCACCGAGGACGCCATCCCCTATTGGGCGCTGCGCCGGCAGACCGACCATCTGGTCACGGGCATCGAGGACACCTTCCTGACCGCCTACCGCAACGGCAGTTTCCAGTATCTGCTGATCGCGGCCGACCGGGTCTGAGTCTCAGCGCCCGGCGATCCTGGAGGCCGCCTCCGGGAGGCCGGGCGCCGGGTCGAGCAGGTCCAGCGTCCCGTGCGCCCGCAACAGGCGCACGGTGCGCGGGGCGCACACCACGGCGAAGCCCGCCTCGTACTCCCGTACCCGGCGGCGGAAACGCAGCACCGCGTTGAGGCCGGTGGAGTCGATGAACGTGGTGCGGCGCAGATCGACGACGTAGGCGGGCGCACGCAACGCCACCACCGAGTCCAGCCACTCGCGCAGCGGGGTGGCGGTCGCGAGGTCGAGGTCGCCATGCAGGTCGACGACCAGCAGGCTGTCCCGTGCGCCCAGCAGGGCGTATTCGCCGGGCGCGGGCCAGGCTGGGGTGGCCACCGGCTCCAGGCCGCTCTCGTACAACAGGGCGTTCTCGGGCAACAGGCTGTTCTCGTGCAAGGTGTTCCGTCCCCGTTCCGTGCCTTCCGCGCGCGGGCGCGCGATCCGGCGCGGGTCCGTGCGGCGGCTTCGACATCCCCGCACCGCACGAGCCCACGCCGGAACTCCCCCGAGCGGCTCCCCCTTGAACCGTGGGTACCAACTGTTCTACCTTCGCCACATGGTCGGGGCATCAACGCCCGCTCATCAGCGACACAACGAGCGGGCAGCAGTTGGGCCAGGTGATCCGGAATGCGTCCACACCTCGCCCTGATCGAGGACGAACCCGATTTCGCACTGATGTGCCGTTCCTACCTGGAACGCGAGGGATTCACCGTCACCTGGGCCATGGACGCCCGCGCCGGCAAGTCCGTCCTGTACGAGAGCCGCGTCGATCTCGCCGTCCTCGATCTGGGCCTGCCGGACGGCAGCGGCCTCGAACTCCTGCGGGCGCTCAGGTCCACCAGCCGCCTCCCGGTCATCGTGGTCTCCGGACGGGGCGCGGAGGCCGACCGGGTGGCGGGCCTGGAGATCGGCGCCGACGACTACCTGGTCAAGCCGTTCTCCCAACGGGAGTTGGTGGCCCGCATCCGGGCCGTACTGCGCAGATCGCAGCCGCCGGAGGTCCCGGCGGTCCTCCAGATCGGCTCGCTGCGGATCGACACGGCGGCCCGCCAGGCGTCCGCCGACGGCGTCTTCCTGACGCTACGGCCCAAGGAGTACGCCCTGTTGGAGATGTTCGGCGAGGCGCCCGGCCGGGTGTTCTCCACCGAGCAGGTGCTGGAACGGATCTGGGGTGCCTCCTGGCAGCTGCCCGCCACCGTGATCGAGCACGTGTACCGCCTGCGCGGCAAGCTCGCGGCACTCCCCACGCCCGCGCCCCGGATCACCACGGTCCGCGGCTACGGCTACCGCCTCGACCCCTGAGAGCCGTCATGCCGCCCCTCCCCACCCCGGACTTCCGGCTCCTCTTCGACGCGGCGCTCTCCCCGCTGCTGGTGCTGAGCCCCGACTTCACGATCGTCGAAGTCAACCGCGCGTATCTCGCCGCCACCCGTACGGAACGCGCGATCGTCGGGCAGCGCATCTTCGACGTCTTCCCCGACAACCCGGACGACCCCTCGGCCGACGGGGTCGCCAATCTGCGCCGCTCGCTGGAGTCGGTGGTCGCGACGGGCCGCAAGGACACGATGGCCCTCCAGCGCTACGACATCCCCGGCGGCGAGGCCGACACCTTCGACGAGCGGTACTGGAGCCCCGTCAACTCCCCCGTCCTGGACGCCGACGGACGGGTCACGCACATCATCCACCGGGTCGAGGACGTCACGGACTTCGTGCATCTGCGCCACGTCGGCCGGGAGCAGGAACGCGCCGCGGCCGAGGCACAGATGCGGGCGGAGGGCATGGAGATCGACCTCTTCGTCCGGGCCCGGGAGATCCGCGAGGTCAACGAGCAGCTGAGCCGCGCGAACGCCGAACTGGACGCGACGGGGCGGCAGTTGATGGAGGAGCAGCGGGCCAAGGACCGTTTCATCGCGACGCTCTCGCACGAGCTGCGCAACCCGCTCGCCGCCGCCACGGCGGCCGTGGAGCTGCTCGCGCTGGACCTGCCGGACGGCGGCCATCCCGCACTGCCGGTCCTGGAACGGCAGTTGGGCACGCTGGTGCGGATGAGCAACGATCTGCTGGACGGGACACGGGCGTTGACCGGCCGCCTGGAACTGGTGCCCGAGCGGGTCGACATGCGGTCCGTGGTCGAGAGCGCGTGCGCCGACATCCGCAGCCTGTTCGGACACGAGGGACGCACGCTCCAACTCACCCTGCCCGACACGCCCGTTGTGGTCGACGGGGACCGGCTGCGGCTGGCGCAGGTACTGACGAACCTGCTGTCCAACGCGCTCAAGTACACCCCGCCCGGCGGACGTACGGAGGTCCGCCTCGCGATCGAGGAGGGGCGGGCCCGGCTCACCGTCGAGGACGACGGCATCGGTTTCGAACCCGCCCAGGCCGAGGACCTGTTCGGGGTGTTCACCCGCGCGGCCCCGGCGGGCCCCAGCACACCCGAGGGTCTCGGCCTGGGGCTCGCGGTCGCGCGCACGGTGGTCGACCTGCACGGCGGCCGGATCAGCGCGCGCAGCGAAGGCCCCGGCAAGGGAGCGGTGTTCACCGTGCTCCTGCCGCAGGCGGACGAGGCGGTTCCGGAGCCGGTACGGCCGTCCCCGCCCCCTCGTTCCCGACGCCAACTGGCCATCCTGATCGTCGAGGACAACACCGACCTGGCCGCGACCTACCGCACCCTTCTGGAGCGCCGGGGCCACCACGTCACCGCCGTCCACACCGGCGCGGACGCGCTCACCGCGACCGAGTCCGACGTCTTCGACGTGGTCCTGTGCGACCTGGGCCTGCCCGACACCGACGGCTACACGGTGGCCCGTACGGTACGCGCCCGCCCGCACGGCACCCGGCCGCGCCTGATCGCGGTCTCCGGGTTCAGTCATGGCACCGACCGTTCGCTGTCCCGGGCGGCCGGCTTCGACGCCCATCTCGCCAAGCCGCTCCCGCTGACCGATCTGCTGGAGTTCCTGGAGAGTCCCGGGTAGTCGGGCGTCTTCCTCCTTCGGTCCGGCTGTGCTTGCCTGAGGCCCCCTACCCGGGGACCACGCCGTGCGACTACCTGGAGGGCACGAAGGAAGGTTCGCTGGGTCACCCGGGTGATCGGCGCCCGAGTTCCGTCTCGATGAGGCGGTTGAGGTGGCGGCGGGCGTCCTGGGTGCTCAACGGGGGTGCCTGGCGCAGCCGTTGCAGGGCGAGGCCGTCGGCGAGGGCGGCGAAGCGGACCGTGAAGCCGTCGAGGTCGTCGGAGTCGAACTCGCCGTCGGTGACGCCCCGTTGGGCCAGTGCGCGGATCTGCTGGTGCCAGGTCTCGTAGCGATGGGCCTGTCCGCCGCTGAAGGCCTCGTCCGTGCCTTGTTCGCCCGCGTTCCAGTAGTCGAACCACATGCGCCAGTGCCGGTCGGTGTCCTCGGTGAACAGCGCGTCGACGAGCAGCCGTAGCGCCTCGGCGCCGCTCGTCGCCTGTTCGGCCGTCTCGCTCAACTCGGCGTAGTAGCGCTCGATATGGAGGACCATCGCCTCGGAGAGGATCTCCTGCACACTGCCGAAGTGGTACGTGACGGTGCCGACGGAGACCCCGGCCGCGGCCGCCACGTCCCGTACGCCGACCGAGGCGTAACCACGTTCCGCTATCAGCGGGACGGCCGCCTCGACGATGAGCCGGCGGCGCACCTCGGTGGGCTGCCGGGTGCGGTCGGCGGCGGCGACGGCCCGGCGCGGGGACTTGGTGGCCGGCTGGGGCTGCTTGGCGGCCGTCATCCCGACGTCCTCGGGGTGGTGCGGTGCCATGCGCGCTTGGCCACTGTCTCTCCGTTCGCCCGTGCTTCGACGCGACTGTCCATGACGAAGTCCGCGGCCGTGGCGCGCAGCTCCGTCCGCGCCATGATCTCAGCGTCGTAGTCGTCCCCGCGCCGCAACCGGATGCGCCACTCCGACACGGCGTTCGCGGACAGCGGGTCGTCACCGTGGATGCGGTACGTCTCCCGTGCGCTCTCCTCGTAGCGCAGCCCGTCCGGATACGTCCGCGATCCCCCGTAGTTGGGGTCGACCTCCAGCGTCCACTCCCCCTTGGCGACATCGTGCGTGACGAGTCGCTCGGGGGTCGGGTCGGCGGGCTGGTCGTAGGTTACGTCGAGCGGGATCGCCTGCTCCGGCTCCTCGAAACGGATCAGCGGCTCATCTCCCGCTTCCCGCACGGGCAGTTGTACGGCGCTCTCGGCCGGGACGACCCGCAGCTCGCCGCGCTCGCCGTGCGGCCAGACCCACGGCCAGTACGTGTCGGAGACGGCGAGGCGGATGCGGTGGCCGGGCGGGACGGCGTAGCCGATGCCGGTCAGCTCGAACTCGACGTCCTCGTACGTCCCCGGTGTCCATTCGACGGCCCGGTCGCGGCCGTGCCTGCTCAGCAGGTTGAGCACACCACGGGTGACAAGCGTCGACGAGCCGTCCGGGGCCACGTCGCACAGGCGGGCGATGACATGGGCGCGCGGAGTGGCGCTGTCGAGGCGGAGTCGGACGCGCGGGCGGCCGAGGATCTCGACGCGTTCGGTGAGCGGTTCGGAATCGAAGCAGACCGAGCGGCCGTCCTCCTCGCGCTGGTCGGGCGGCAGGTCGCTCGCGTTGCCGAAGGGGAAGAAACGGCCGGCGTCGAGTCCGGTGTGCTGCGGGGAGCGCACGAGGACGGGGTCCGCGCTCGCGCCGAGCGGACGTGAGTCCCAACTGACCTTCCGGCTCGGCCAGTTGGTGTCCCCCACCCAACGGCCCGGCAGCACGTCGTACGACGTCGCAGGCGGGACCGGGTCGGTGATCCAGGACCGCAGCAGCGGCTCGCCCATGACGCCCGTGTCGATGCCCTTGAGGTGCTGGTCCCACCAGCGGAGGGTCTCCTGGAGGAAGCCGATGGCCGGGCCGGGCGGCAGTCCCCGGTCGGGGTACTGGTGCGACCACGGGCCGACGATCCCCCGGACGCGGTCGCCGGGCAGGTGCTCGACGAGCCGCAACACCGCGTCCCGGTAAGGGTCGTTCCAGCCGCCGACCGCGAGGACGGCCGCGTCGATGGCGGTGTAGTCCTCGCAGACGCTGCCGTGCTTCCAGTAGTCGTCGCGCTGTTGGTGGTCGAGCCAGGTGTGCAGGAAGGGTTCAAGGGCGTCGAGGCGCTCGCGCCACATCGGCACCCAGCGGTCCGCACCGACGCTCGCCGGGTCCGGCGGGCGGGAGGCGAAGGCGAGCATGGTGCCGGCCCAGGCGAGCATGTCGATGCCGAGGACGGCGCCGCCCGTGTAGTGGACGTCGTTGTCGTAGCGGTCGTCGGTCGAGCAGACGGTGACGATCGCCTTGAGCGGTTCGGGCGCGAGGGCGGCGATCTGGAGGGAGTTGAAGCCGCCCCAGGAGATGCCGAACATGCCGACCTTGCCGGTGCACCAGGCTTGCGCGGCAAGCCAGTTGACGGCGTCGACGCCGTCGGCGAGTTCCTGCGCGTCGTACTCGTCGCCGGGCAGTCCCTCGCTGTCGCCGTGCCCCCGGATGTCGACGCGGACGGAGGCGTAGCCGTGTCCGGCGTACCAGGGGTGGCGCTGGGCGTCGCGGGGCGCCGTCCAGTCGCTCTTGCGGTACGGGAGGTATTCGAGCAGCGCGGGCACGGGGTCCGACTCGGCGTCAGCGGGCCGCCAGATGCGGGCGTGCAGCCGGGTCCTTCCGTCCCGGGTGGGGATCCAGACGTCCTCGCGGACGACCCGGCGCTCGAACTGCTCGCGGTACTTCACAAAGCTCCTTCCGCCACGGGGGCGTTGAGGGGACGCCAGCGACGGACGCGGTGGCCGTCGTCGCCCTGGTCGGTCCAGATGTCGTCCCCGTCCGCCGCGTCGGCCCAGTCGGCGGTGTCGTCGACGTAGGGCTGCGCGTCGGGGTCGGGTTCGAGGGCGGCGGCCATGAGCTGGCGGGTGTAGGGGTGCTGGGGGTCGGCGAAGACGGACTCCGTCGGGCCCTCCTCGACGACGACTCCGTGGCGCAGGACGACGACCCGGTCCGCGATGCCCCGTACGACGGCCAGGTCGTGGCTGATGAACAGGCAGGCCAGGTCGCGTTCCCGGCGCAGGTCGTCGAGGAGCCGGAGGACGTCGGCCTGGACGGAGACGTCCAGGGCGGTGGTGATCTCGTCGGCGATCAACACATCCGGTTCGCCTGCCAACGCCCGTGCGATACCTATGCGTTGACGCTGGCCGCCGGAGAGTTGCGCGGGCAGGCGGTCGGCGAGGGCGGGGTCGAGCCGGACGTCGGAAATCAGCTGTCGGGCCCGCTCGGTCGCCTCCGTACGGTCGGTCACCGTGCCGAAGAAGCGCAGGGGGTGGCGGACCGCGTCGCCCACGGAGCGGCGGGGGTTGAGCGAGGTGTCGGCGTTCTGGAAGACGAGCTGTACCCGGCGGCGCAGGGACAGCGGTCGTTGCTGCGCGGGGCGGGCCAGGTCGCCGTCCGCGTGGTTCATCGTGCCGCCGGACGGGGTGCGCAGTCCGGCCAGGCTCCACGCGAGGGTGGACTTGCCGCTGCCCGACTCACCGACGAGGGCGAGGACTTCGCCACGCCGGACGTCGAAGGACACGCCGTGCACGGCACGGATGCTGCCGTAGTCGATGGTGATGTCCTGCGCGGACACGGCCACAGGGGCGTCGGCGGGGACCTCGGCCCTGGGCCTGACCTCTCGTTCCCCCGCCTCGCCGACGACCGCGAGCCCGGTGTCGTCGAGTCGCGGCACACTCGCCAACAGGCGCTTGGTGTACGCGTCTTGGGGCTGGGCGAACAGCTGCCTGGTGGGTGCCGACTCCACCACACGGCCGGACCGCAGGACGGTCACCTCGTCGGCCATGTGCGCGACGACGCCCAGGTCATGGCTCACCAGCACTGCGGCGAGGCCGAGTTCGTCGCGCAGGGCGGCGATGAGGTCGAGGACGCTGCGCTGGGTGACGACGTCCAGGCCCGTGGTCGGCTCGTCGAGGACGAGGACCTTGGGGCGGGCCGCGATGGCCATGGCGATGGCGACGCGCTGCTGCTGGCCGCCGGAGAGTTCGTGCGGGTAGCGGCGGGCGAGTTCGGCGGGGTTCGGCAGCCGGACCTGTTCGAGGAGGTCGACGACGGGGACGTCGCCGCCCGCCTCGGCGATCTGCCGGCCGATGCGCATGGAGGGAGTGAGGGCGTGGCCCGCGTTCTGGCCGACCATGGCGACCGTTCCGCCGCGCAGGCGCCTCAACTCCCGTGCGGGCAGGGCGAATACGTCGGCACCGGCGACCTGGACCGAGCCCCCAGTGATCCGGGAGCCGTGCCGCAGGTGACCGAGGAGGGTCGCGGCGATGGTCGACTTGCCGCTGCCGGACTCACCGACGAGGGCGTGGGTCTGCCCCTCGGCGACGTCCAGCGACACCTCGTGCACGACGGGGACGTCCTGGCCACCCGAACGGTAGGCCACGGACAGGGAGTTGACGGACACGATCGAGGCCATCAGGAGCCCTCCCTGATCCGGTCGACGCCCCACGCCTTGGACAGGCCGTCGGCCGCGAGGTTGAGCCCGACCACGAGGGTGGCCAGGGCGATGATGGGGGCGAGGCTCGCCATGGGGACGACGGTGATGGCGGTGCGGTTCTCGGCGACCATCAGACCCCAGTCGGGGGTCGGCGGGTCGGCGCCGAAGCCGAGGAAGGACAGCGAGGAGATCAGCAGCACGACCCAGGAGGCCCGCATCGCGAACTCCACGCACACCACGTCCGTGATGTTCGGCAGGATCTCCCGGCGCAGGATCGACCAGGTGCTCTCGCCCCGGGCGCGGGCCGCGGTCACGTAGTCGGCGGGGACGACCGCGAGGGCGGCGCCGCGGACGACACGGACGACCTGCGGGACGTAGACGATCGCGACGGCCAGGACGATGACCGCCGGGCCGGTGCCGAGGGCGGTCACGACGACGAGCAGGGCCAGAACCGCGGGGATGGACAGGATCGCGTCCAGGACCCGGCCCAGTACGTCGTCGAACCAGCCGCCGCGCAGGGCGGCCGCGCATCCGATGACCGTGCCGAGGGCGACGGTGATCAGGGTCGCGGTGACGGAGATGCCGAGCGCGTACCGGCCGCCGTAGAGGACGCGGGTGAGGACGTCCCGGCCGTACTGGTCGGTGCCGGCCCAGTGGCTCCAACTCGGGCCGAGCAGGGCGTGGTTGGCGTCGTTGGCGATGGGGTCGTAGGAGGTGAGGAGGGGGGCCAGCAGCGCGATCACGACGTGTACGGCGACGATCGCGAGGCCGATGACGGCGGTGCGGGAGCTGGTCAGGGTGCGCCAGGCGCGGGCGGTGCGGGCGCCTCGTACGGCCGTCGGCGGGACGGTGTCGAGCGTGGTCATCGGGTCCTCCCTCGGGTGCGGAGCCTGGGGTTGAGGGCCATGGTGGCCAGGTCGGCCGCGAGGTTGCAGACGACGTAGACGACCGCGCTGATGAGGGCGATGGCCTGGATGGTGGGCAGATCGCGGTTCTGCACCGAGGAGAGCATCAGCTTGCCGATGCCCGGGTAGTTGAAGACGTTCTCGACCACCGCGACCCCGCCGACCAGCCACGCGACGTTGAGCGCGATGACGTGCAGCGTGGGCAACAGGGCGCTGGGCAGGGCATGTCGGGTGACGACCCGCCAGGTGGAGAGGCCCTTGAGGCGGGCGGTGGTGACGTACTCGGTGGCCATCACGTCGATCACCGAGGTGCGGGCCATGCGGACGATGTACGCGGCCATCACCACGGCGAGCGCGAGCGCGGGAAGCCATACGGCGGACAGGAGTTGGGAGACGGTGGCGTCGGGGCCGTAGAGGACGACCGCCGGGAACCACGGGAGCGCGACCGAGAAGCACAGGACGAGCACGGTGGCCACGACGAACTCGGGAACGCTCATGCCGACCAGGCTGACGGTGGAGATGACGTGGTCGGGCCACCGGTCGCGGTAGAGGCCCGCGAGGATGCCGAGGACGATCGATCCGGTGACCGCGAAGAGGACCGTGACGACGGCGATCAGCGCGGAGTTGCCGAGATACATGGACACTTCGCCGCCGACGGCCTTGCCGGAGACGAGCGAGGTGCCGAAGTCGCCGTGGAGCGCACCCCACACCCAGTCCCAGTAGCGCTCCCAGGCCGGCCGGTCGAGCTTCAGTTTCTCGCGCAGGGCGGCCACGGCGTCCGGGGTCGCGTCCTTGCCGAGGATCTGGGTGGCGACGTCGCCGGGCAGCGCCTGGACGGCGAGGAAGACGAGGATGGAGGAGAGGAAGAGGGTGCCAACTGCCGCTGCGACACGGCGGGTTATGAAGGAGAGCATGCTCAGGCTCCCTTCAGGCCGATGTTGAGGTAGTCGAACTCGAAGCCGTGCTCGGCGTATCCGCGCACCTTGCGGGAGATGCCGACGAGCCGGTCGGCGAACATCGGGGTCATCGCCCCGCCTCTCTCGATCACCAACGTCTGTGCCTCGCCGTAGAGTTCGCGCCGTTTGGTGTCGTCGATCTCTGCGCGGGCCCGGTCGAGCACCGCGTCGAACTGCTTGTCCGACCAGGCGGTCTCGTTGTAGGAGGAGCCGCTGCGGAAGATCTGGGTGAAGAGCTGGTCGACGGGTCGGCCCGTAAACCAGTAGGTGGCCATCAGCGGCTTCTTCATCCAGATCTGTGTGTAGTAGGAGTCAGCGGAGGCTGTCTTGACCTTGATGCGGATGCCGGCGCGCTTCGCCGAGTCCTGGTAGGCGAGCGCCATCGGCGTGAACAGCGGGTCGTAGGAGGAGGTGTAGAGGTCCATGGCCAGACCCTCGTGGCCCGCCTGCTTCAGCAGGTACTTGGCCTTCTCCGGGTCGTGCTTGGGATGCGCGGAGATGTACGCGGGGTCGCTCGGCGGTACGGGGTTGTCCCAGCCGGGGGTGCCCGCGCCCTGGAGGGCGACCTTGACCACGTGCTCGGGGTCGTAGGCGAGCTTCATCGCCTGGCGGACGCGGACGTCGGTGAAGGGCTTCTCGGTGGTGAGCATCGGGAGGACGTACCACTGGGCGTTCTTCACCCGGGCGATGGTCGCGCGGTCGGACGCGGCGACCACCCGGGCGGTCGCGAAGTCGAGGTTGGTCTGCGAGAGCAGGTCAACCTGGCCTGCCAGCAGGGCATTTGAGCGGGCCGACATGTCGGCGACCGAGTAGAAGGCGATCGCGTCGAGGACGGGGCGGCCCGCGAAGTGGTCCTTGTAAGCGGTGACGCGGCCGGGGCCCGCGGGCGCGAACGACTCCAGCTTGAAGGGGCCGGTTCCGATGCCGGTGCGGCCGATCGACTTCGCGCTGCCGTCGGGGATGACGTAGCAGTTGTAGTGCGTCAGCAGGCTCGGGAACTCGGCGTTCGGGCTCTTCAGCGGGACGACGAGGGTGTGGGCGTCGGGCGTGCCCAGCTTCGCGGGGTCGATGAGCGGGGCGAGGACCGCGGCCTGCGGGGACGCCGTCGCCTTGTCGAGGATGTGGCGCAGGGTGTAGGCGGCGTCGGCGGAGGTAAAGGCGCGGCCGTCGTGGAAGGCGACGCCCTTGCGGAGGCGGAAGGTCCAGGTGCGGGCCTTGGCGTCGGTCTCCCAGGACTCGGCGAGGTCGGGGGCCAGCTCACCGTTCGCTGCGACGCGGACGAGCCGGTTGTAGAGGGCGCCCAGGTACTCGTACGCGGACAGCGAGCTGGCCGGGTCGAGGGTCTCGGCGTCGGACGCGGGCGGCCGGGCGATGCGCAGGGTGCCGCCGCGGTCGGGGGCGCCCTTCGCGGCGGCGGCCGGCAGGACGGGGGCGGCCTGTGCCCCACTACAGCCGGACAGCAGCCAGGACCCGCCGAGCGCGGCGGCCGAGGCGACACCCGCGGCGAGCACCGACCGGCGGCCCGGGTGGTGGATGTCGGACATGTACCGACCGTCCTTGTCGCTATTCGTTCAGCCGAACGATTGAGTGAAGTTGGTGAACGATAACGAGGGGATGGTTTTCCGCCAACCCTTTGGGCGCGGAAATTAACGTCCGAAACGCACTGGTTACGCGGAGCGGGCGCGGGGATCGCGGGGACGGCCCGTGCGGTGGCTCCGGGGACGGTCGCTCAGCCGGTGATCTCGCGGGCCCAGGGCAGCAGCGCCCGCTCCGCGAGGACGACGGCATAGAAGAGCAGCACGCTCATCGCGCTGAGCAGGGCCATCGCGGCGAACGCGAGCGGGGTGTCGGCGTTGCCGCCGGAGGCCACGATGACGTAGCCGAGGCCCTGGTCGCCGCCCGCGAACTCGCCGACGACCGCGCCGACGACGGCCAGGGTGACGCCCAGGCGCAGGCCGATGAAGACCTGAGGCAGCGCCCAGGGGATGCGGAGTTTGCGGTAGGTCTGCCAGCGGGAGGCGGTGAGGGAGTGGGCCAGCTCGGTCAGCTCCAGGGGGACCGAGGTCAGCCCGGCCATCGTCGAGACCACGACGGGGAACCAGGCGAGCAGCGCCACCATGAACACCTTCGGGGCGGTCCCGAAGCCGAGCCAGACTACGAGGAGCGGCGCCACCGCGATCTTGGGTACGGCGTTGACGGCGACCAGGAGCGGCATGACCGCCCGTTCCACGCCGCGCGAGGCGGTGAGCAGGACGGCGGTCGCGAGTCCCGCGCCCACGGCCAGGCCGAAGCCGACGGCCGTCTCGGTGAACGTCTGCCAGGTCTGCCGCAGCAGATAGCCGGGCAGCCGGCCGAAGGCACGGACGACGTCGGGCGGTGACGGCAGCAGGAACGGCCGGATGCCGAAGGCGACGGTCGCCAGCCACCACGCGGCCAGGGCGCACGCGGCCGCCAGCACCGGCGGTCCCGCCGCCAGGACGCGTCTCACGCGGAGGGCCTGCGGCCGATGGTCGAGTAGGTGAAGTGGCCGCGCACCAGCAGCCGGGGATCGGCCACCAGCCGGTCCAGCTCGTCGAGTTGGGCCTCCGTCATGCCGGCCGCCAGGAAGTCCTCCCGCGCCTGCGCGATGTTCGCGCCGATCAGCAGGGCGCCCGCGGTGCCGCCCGGCCAGGACCGGGCCTGGATCACGGTGTCCACGTCGGCCAGGCCCGCCTCCAGCATGGCGGCGGGCACGCGTCCCGCCCAGGTGGGGTCGTTGCCGTGGGCGGGCAGGACGCGTTCGACGAGCAACTCGTGGTAGCGGTCGACCAGTTCGGCCGCCTCCCGCGTCGGGGCCGCAAGCACCAGCTTGCGGAAGGTCGTCTCGAAGTCCTCCACCACCAGTGCGCCACCGGGTGCGAGCGCCGCCGCGAGCCTTCGGAGCACGGCTTCCCGTCCGGGCAGGTGCAGCAGCACCAGCCGGGCGTGGATCACGTCCCACGGCCCGTCCGGCACCGGTTCGCTCTCCAGGTCGTGCACGAGCACGTCGTACGGCGGACTCGGGGGCAGATGACGGGTGTTGACGTCGGTGGCGAGCACCCGCCCGGTCGGTCCCGTCGCACGGGCGAGCCAGGCGGCGATGCTGCCGCCCCCGGCGCCGGTCTCCAGACAGCGCAGGCCGGTCAGGTCACCGAGGGAGGTCAGCCGCGAGATCGTGAACTCGTCCAGGATCGCCGGGAGTTGGCCGTGCCGGTCGGCGGCCTCCGGGTGGTCGTTGTCGAAGACGTACGGGAGCGGGGTCTCCAAGTCCGTCAACTCCCCTTCATGGCCGTGAAGTCGACGACGTCCTGCGGTGTCATCCCCGGCTGGACGACTCCGGCGTTCTGGAGGCTGGTGATCGCCCGCCGCATCCGCGCCTCGGTGATCAGACCGATGGACGACTCGCCCTCGGCCGTCACGGACGGCGTCATCAGCTTGATCTCCGCGGTCGCGGCCGCGGCGTCCGTCTCCGGGTGCTTGGCATGCAGCAACTTCCCTGCCTCGTCGGGGTGTTGGATCGTGTACTCCAGCCCCTTGAGCAGCGCGGTGCGGAAGCGCTTGACCAGGTCCGGTTTCTTCGCGGCGATGGAGGCCGTGGTGACCGTCGCGTTGCCGTACAGGTCGGGCAGGTAGCTGCTGTACGGGAACACCACCACGTGCTTCGACTTGGCCTGCACGGTGGCCTTCTCGATGGTGGGCCGGCCGATCAGGAACGTGCTGAGCGCGTCGGCCTTCCCGCTCGCGAGGGCCGGGCCCAACTGGACGGGCTGGACTGCGATCCAGTGGATTCCCGCGGAGTCGATGCCGGCGAGCTTGGCGTAGCCGGGGAAGAGCAGCTGGTTCACGGAGTTGGCGGCGGCCGCGATCCGCTTGCCCTTGAGGTCCTTCGGAGTGGTGATGCCCGAACCCCGCATCGCCATGATGGAGACGAGGGTCCGCTGGTGGATGGCGAGTACGGCGCGGAAGTCGCGGTAGGCCGTGGAGTTCTTGGCCCCTGCGGAGATCATCGCGCCCGTGAAGTCCAAACTCGTGAACTGCGCATTTCCGGAGGCGAGGGCCTTGAGATTCTCGCCCGTGGCCTTTCCGAGTTCGATCTTTACGTCGATTCCCGCCTGCCGGAAATACCCTTTCTGCTCGGCGACCCAGGCGAAGGCGTCCCGTCCCGCCGCACCGAAGGCGGTGACGTAGGTGATGTGATCCTTGGCCGAACTCGGGGTCTTGGAAGGGGAGTTGGAGCCACAGGCAGCGGCGGCAAGTAACGTGGCCGCCGCGCAGAAAACCGTCGCTGTGCGGTATGAGCGGATCATGCGACCTTCCCTGACGGGGGAATGGGTGGGGGACGGCGGCACTTGGTGGGGATTTATCGCCGGGGTCGCGATCCGGAAAATCGTACGCGAGCATGTCACAATCCAGCAGAGCGATTTTCGGTACTCCGCGCACGGCGGCCGACGGGAGTCGACGCGTGATCCAACTACGGGGCGTGTCCAAGGAGTTCGCGCATCGGCGGGGCTCCGTCGAAGCGCTTCACGATATTGATCTGGAGGCGGCCGACGGCGAGTTCGTGGCGGTCGTCGGGCGGTCCGGCTGCGGGAAGTCGACGTTGCTGCGACTGATCGCCGGGCTGGTGCCGCCGACGCGGGGCGAGGTCCTGATGGGCGGCCGGGCCGTCACCGGGCCCCGCCGCGACTGCGCCTTCCTCTTCCAGCGTCCGGCGCTGCTGCCGTGGCGGTCGGTGCTGGACAACGTGCTCCTGCCTGCGGAGATCTCGGGCGACCGGAAGAACGGCTCGCGCGAACTGGCGCTGGGACTGATCGGGACGATGGGCCTCGACGGCTTCCAGCGCCGCCTGCCGCACGAGCTGTCCGGCGGGATGCAGCAGCGGGTCGCGCTGTGCCGGTCGCTCATGCAGCGGCCCCGGGTGCTGCTGATGGACGAGCCGTTCTCCGCGCTCGACGCGCTCACCCGGGACGAGTTGTGCGCCGAGTTGCAGCGCACGCATCGCGAGCATCCGTCCACCGTCGTCCTCGTCACGCACTCCGTGGACGAGGCGGTGCTGCTCGCCGATCGGGTGGTCGTGCTCACGCCCCGGCCCGGCCGGATCCGTACCGTCCTCGACATCACCCTGCCCCGGCCGCGCACCCGCGCCAAGGCCGACGAGGCCGAGCAACTGGCCCGGCGGGCGGCCGAGTTGCATGCGCTGCTGCTGGACAGCGAGAGCTGATCCCCCTCCGCGCGGTCGCCTCACGGTCAACTGCCGTCTCACACGGCCCTGTTGACATCACACAGCGGGCGCATAGCGTGTCCTGCGCACAGCATGTCGCACAACATTCGGGATCTCGAACAGGAGTGGAGTGGCGGAGGGACACCGCCGCTCCGACTCCCAACTCCTCGACATGCGAAGGACATTGGTGATGACCCCACCCCTGGGCAGACGTCAGTTGCTCGCGGCCGCAGGTGCCACCTCGGCGGCCCTGGCCCTCACCGGCGGTGGCGGCACCGCGCACGCCGCCACCGGAGCCGCACCGGCACTCCCTCCGGCCCGCCCCTTCCCGCTGACCGCCGTGACCCTGCTGGAGAGCCCCTTCCGGGACAACCAGCGCCGCAACTCGGCCTATCTGCGCTTCGTCGACGTCGACCGGTTGCTGCACACCTTCCGCACCAACGTCGGACTGCCCAGCGACGCCCAGCCCTGCGGCGGCTGGGAGGGCCCGGACGTGGAACTGCGCGGCCACTCCACCGGCCATCTCCTCTCCGGACTCGCCCTCGCGTACGCCGGCACCGGTGACGCGACCCTGCGCGACAAGGGCCGGGCCCTCGTCGCCGAGCTGGCGACGTGTCAGGCGGCTTCCCCCGCCGCCGGTTTCGGCGAGGGGTATCTGTCCGCGTTCCCGGAGAGCTTCTTCGACCGGCTGGAGGCCGGGACCGGGGTGTGGGCGCCGTACTACACGATCCACAAGATCATGGCGGGGCTGGTCGAGCAGTACCGGCTGGCCGGCGGCGACCAGGCCCTGGACGTCGTGCTCCGGCAGGCCCACTGGGTCGAGGCGCGCACCGCGAAGCTGTCGTACGAGCAGATGCAGCGGGTGCTGGAGACCGAGTTCGGCGGGATGAACGACGTGTTCGCCGATCTGCACGCCCTCACCGGTGACCGCACCTGGCTCGATGTCGCCGAACGCTTCACCCACGCCCAGGTCTTCGACCCGCTGGCCCGCGACGAGGACCGGCTCGCCGGACTGCACGCCAACACGCAGATCCCGAAGATGGTCGGCGCGCTGCGGCTGTGGGAGGAGGGGCTGCCCGAGCGGTACCGCACGATCGCCGCGAACTTCTGGCAGATCGTCACCGGCCACCACTCGTACGTCATCGGCGGCAACAGCAACGGCGAGGCCTTCCACGAACCGGACGTCGTGGCGGGGCAGTTGTCGGACAACACCTGCGAGAACTGCAACAGCTACAACATGCTCAAGCTGACCCGGCTGCTGCACCTCCACACGCCGGAGCGCGTCGAGCTGCTCGACTTCTACGAACGGGCCCTGTTCAACCAGCTGTTGGGCGAGCAGGACCCGGACTCCGAGCACGGCTTCAACATCTACTACACCGGTCTGGCGCCGGGTTCGTTCAAGCGCCAGCCGTCCTTCATGGGCACGGATCCGAACGCCTACTCCACGGACTACGACAACTTCTCCTGCGACCACGGCACGGGCATGGAGACGCACGCCAAGTTCGCCGACACGATCTACACGCACGACGAACGCGCCCTGCTGGTCAACCTGTTCATCCCCTCGCAGGTCGTGTGGCGCGAGCGGGGCATCACCTGGCGGCAGACCACCGGCTTCCCCGACCGCTCCGGCACCACCCTGACGGTCACGGCGGGCCGGGCCACGCATCGACTGCGCGTGCGCGTCCCGGCCTGGGCCGCCGACGCCCGCGCGACCCTCAACGGCCGTACGCTGCCCGACCGTCCGAAGCCCGGGAGCTGGCTGACCCTGGAGCGGGCGTGGCGCACCGGCGACCGGGTCGAGGTGTCCCTGCCGATGCGTACCGTCGTGGAGGCGACCCCCGACGACCCCGACGTACAGGCGGTACTGCACGGCCCGGTGGTGCTGGCGGGGGCGTTCGGCGATCGAGCCGATCCCTGGCTGTCACGCCTGGACGTCGACTCCGTACGGCAGGAGTCGTCGGACCCCTTGCGCTTCACCGCCCGCGCCGACGACGCGGACGTGACCCTGCTGCCGATCGCCCGCGTCCACCACCAGCACTACTCGGTGTACTGGCTGACCGGCGAACCACCGCCCCCTCCCCCGGAGTTCGCCGCCTGGCACCGCTTCGACGAGACCTCGGGGACCGCGGCGTCCGACGCGACGGGCCATGGCCGTACGGCCCAACTGGTCGGCGGTGCCTCGTGGTCGACGGACGGCCGCCCGGGTGGCGCGGTCGCGCTGGACGGGGTCGACGGTCATGTCGCCCTCGCCGAGGACCTGTTGGCGGGCGCCTCCGCGTACTCGCTCGCCGCCTGGGTCCGGCTGGACGGCCGACCGGGCACCTGGAGCCGGATCTTCGACCTCGGTACCGGCGTCACCGCCAACATGTTCCTGACCCCGCTCAGCGGCGACGGCACCCTGCGGTACGCGATCACCGCGGGCGGGGCGGGCGCCGAGCAGCGCATCGACGCCGACCCGCTGCCCACCGACCGCTGGGTGCACGTGGCGGTGACGTACGGCGACGGGACCGCCGTCCTGTACGTCGACGGCGCCGAAGCCGGCCGGAACGCGGCCGTCACCGTGGAGCCGCGCCGCTTCGGCAACCACATCCGCGCCGGATACATCGGCAGGTCGCAGTACGCCGATCCGTACCTGAAGGGCACGGTCGACGACTTCCGGGTCCACGGCAGGGCGCTGAGCGCCGCCGAGGTGGCGACGCTGGCGCAGGGCCTGTCGATGTGACCGAGGAGCGGCCGTCACTCCCCCGCGAAGGCCTTCTCCAGGGCCGCGAGGTCGAACTTGCCCATCTTCATGAAGGCCTCCGTCGCCCGGGCGACCTTCGCGGGGTCCGGGTCGGTGATCATGTCGATCAGCCGGGCGGGAACGACCTGCCAGGACACGCCGAACCTGTCCTTGAGCCAGCCGCAGGGGCCGGGCTCGCCGCCGTCGGTGAGCTTGGTCCAGTAGTAGTCGATGTCCTCCTGGTTCTCGCACGGGATCTGGAAGGAGACCGCCTCGGTGAACTTGAACTCCGGGCCGCCGTTCAGCCCGACGAACTTCTGGCCGAAGGCCGTGAACTCCACGGTGAGCACCGAGCCCGCCGGTTGCGGGGCGCCCTCGCCGTAGTGGCTGATGCGGCCGATGCTGGAGTTCTTGAAGATCGACACGTAGTGGTGGGCGGCTTCCTCGGCCTGGCCGTCGAACCAGAGACACGTGGTGAATCCGTCGGTGGGTGCGTCGGTGGTCATGAGCTCCTCCATGGGCTCCAGGGGGCATCGAACACGGTCATCTGTATCGACTGGGGCGAGCCGCGAAACTCATCGGTCGACTGCCGAACACTTCAGGTGTCCTATCCCCTGCGGGGCGCGCCCAGCCCCCACCGGCGCAAGGGCACCGGCTGACCCGTCTGCTCACGGCGAATCTGCTGAGGGCCTAGAAATCCCCAGGCCGGGGCGTTGTCGGCCGACAGTGGAGACAGGTCACGACACCTTCGACACCCTGGACAAGGAGTGCCCATGTCTCCACTCACGGCCGGTTTCGCACCGGCCCTCATGCCACGCGCCGAGGAGCTCGACACCCCGTCCTCCCACTTCGACGACCACCTCGCGGCCCAACTCCTCGGGCAGCGGATCGTCTTCCTCGGCACGCAGGTCGACGAGGTCTCCGCGAACCGGGTCTGCGCCCAGTTGCTGCTCCTGTCCGCGGAGGACCCGCGCACGGACATCAGCCTGTACATCAACAGCCCGGGCGGCTCGGTGACGGCGGGCCTCGCGATCTACGACACGATGCGGCTGATCCCGAACGACGTCTCGACGCTGACGATGGGCTTCGCGGCGAGCATGGGCCAGTTCCTGCTGAGCGTCGGCACCCACGGCAAGCGCTACGCCCTCCCCAACGCGCGGGTCATGATGCATCAGCCGTCGGCGGGCATCGGCGGCACCACCGCCGACATCGAGATCCAGGCGGAGAACCTGGAGTTCACCAAGAAGACCGTCGAGCGGATCGTCGCGCGGCACACCGGCCAGAGCGAGGAGACCATCCGCCGCGACGGCGACCGCGACCGCTGGTTCACGGCGGAACAGGCCAAGGAGTACGGCATGGTGGACCGGGTCGTCGAATCTCTGGACGACGTGCGCCCGGCCGCCTCGAAGCGACGGATGGGGCTCTGACATGGGGACGTACACGATTCCGAACGTCGTCGAGCGGACCCCGCAGGGCGAGCGGTCGTACGACGTGTTCAGCAAGCTGCTGTCCGAGCGGATCATCTTCCTCGGCACCGAGATCGACGACGGGGTCGCCAACGTCGTCATCGCGCAACTCCTCCATCTGGAGGCGTCGGCCCCGGAGAACGAGATCGCGATCTACATCAACTCGCCCGGCGGATCGTTCACTTCGCTGATGGCGATCTACGACACGATGACGTACGTACAGGCCCCGATCTCCACGTTCTGCGTCGGCCAGGCCGCCTCGACGGCGGCCGTACTGCTGGCCGGCGGAGACCCCGGACGGCGGTCCGTCCTGGAGCACGCGCGCGTGCTGCTCGGCCAGCCGGCGAGCGGCGGGCAGCGCGGCATGGTCTCCGATCTCGCCCTCCAGGCGAAGGAGATGGTGCGGATCCGCTCCCAGGTCGAGGAGGTGCTGTCGAGGCACACCCACCACGACATCGCCACGCTGCGCGCCGACATGGACCGCGACAAGGTGTTCACCGCGCGGGAGGCCGTGGCGTACGGCCTGGCCGACGAGGTGGTCAGCCGACGCCTCGGCCCGCTCTGAGCGGCGCTGTCAGGCGGCGACCAGACTGAGCTGCCCGTTGTACGGCGAAGTGACCCTGCCCTGACGCCTGTTGCGATGCCGGCCGAGTTCGTCCTGGGCCAGCGACAGCAGGTCGCCGAGGTCGAGACCGAGGGCGTGGGCGGCGGCCGCGAGGACCTCCGAGGAGGCCTCCTTACGGCCCCGCTCCACCTCCGAGAGATACGGCATGGAGATCCGGGCGGCGTCGGCCACATCCTTCAACGTGCGCTCCTGGGCGAGGCGTTCGCGTCGCAGGACGTCACCGACCAGGTCGCGCCACAGAGGCTCCTTGGGCGCGGGAACCTGTGGCTCCGGCAGGTGAGGGGCCGGCTCGTGCGGGCGCAGCGGAATCACGCGGGCTTGGTACGGCGCTTGGTTGCTCACCCCCTCAGACTAAAAGCCTTGGACGTGAGGGCAAGGGATCAGCATTCTGCCCTGGGGGGAATCGCCGATACGAAAGGGTGCCTGAACGGTGCTGCGCGACACGTTCGACACGGTGGCCGAGCGCTACGACCGGGCCCGCCCCCGGTATCCGCGCCCCCTGGTCGACGAACTGGCCCGCACGGCGAGCCTCGGCCCGGACAGCCGGGTCCTGGAGATCGCCCCCGGCACCGGTCAACTCACCGTCCCGCTCGCCGAGTTCGGCTGCCGGCTGACCGCCGTGGAGCTGGGTGCGTCGCTCGCGGCGGTGGCCCGGCGCAACCTGAGCGCCTTCCCGCGCGTGGACGTGCAGGTCGCGGACTTCGAGCTGTGGGAGGTGCCGGACGAGCCGTTCGACCTGGTGGCGATCGCGACGGCGTACCACTGGTTCGATCCTGGGAGGTTCCTGGCGAGGGCGGCGTCCGCGCTGCGTCCCGGCGGGCACCTCGCGGTCGTCACCACGCACCATGTGGCGGGCGGCACCCAGGACTTCTTCGACCGGATGCAGCGCTGCTACGAACGCTGGGACCCGGCCACTCCGCCCGACTTCCGGAGTCCCACCGAGGACGAAACGGCGACGGACACCGGGGAGTTCGAGCGTTCCGCGCACTTCGCGGACGTCACGGTGTGGCGCGGTGCGCGGGAGATCACGTACACGACGGACGAGTACCTCGACGTCGTGCTCACGTACTCGGGCCATCTCGCGCTGGACGAGCCCTCGCGCCAGGGCCTGCTGGCCTGTCTGCGGGAGCTGCTGGAGACGCGGCACGGCGGCCGGGTCACCAAGCGGTACCTGCACGAGCTGATCACGGCCACCCGGACCGGGGCGTGATCTCCTAGCGGTCCTCGGCGCTCAGGTACACCACGGCGCGCACCCGCTTGCCGACCGGTACCCGTTCGACGCTCACCTGCGCGGCCAGGGCGTGGACTATCTCCAGGCCGTGCCGGCCGATGCGCTCGGGGTCCCGGGCGAAGAGCCGGGGCAGGGCGACGCTGCTGTCGCAGACGGACACCGTCACCGAGGTGTCCGTGCCCTCCAGCTCCAGGATGTACGGGCCGTTGCTGTGCCGGTCCGCGTTGGTCACCAACTCGCTGACGACCAGGAGCAGTTCACCGTCGGACTGGTCGTCGATCGTGGCGCACCACTCGGTTCTCAGCTGTTCGAGGAACTGGTGCGTGAAGTGCCGGGCCGCGGAGATGCAGCCCGGTTCGCCGGTGTAGTGCGCCGCCCGCCGCAGCGGTTCCACGGGCACGTCGAAACGAGTCGGTATCACTACCCCGTCCCGGTGGTCGATCATGCGTGTCTCTCTCGGAAGGCGGCACTGCCGGTCGCTGTCGTACCAGTGCTCGTACCCAGCCCCACGCCCGGCAGTCCCCCCGATCAGAGGGACGGTGAAATCGACCCCGGCGAAACCGGCGCGCTGAAGCTGGACGACGAGGTCGTGGTCGTGTCGGAGGCCAATGATTCGGGTGGGGAGGACGAGGCCGAGGAGGCGGAAGAGGCGGCCGACGACTCCGTCGACGGCGGCTCGGAGGACGGGGAGTCCGGACTCGACGGGGACTCCGAGCTCGGCGACGAGGAGGACGGTGCGCTCGACGTCGGCGGGCACGGGCTGGTGGACGTCCCGGGCGTTCCCGGGGTTCCCGGCGCACCGGAGGACGCGGAGGCGCACGGCGACGGGGAGTTGGAGGACGGCGGCGGGGACACGGTCACCGAGGGGCTGGCCGGGTTCACCGGCGCCGGGGTCTTGTGGTCGTGCTTGCCCGTGTCGCCGTGGTGGCGGCCGAACCAGTGGTGGTTGTCGGGGTCGTAGATCACGAAGATGTTGATGATCTGGGGTGCGGGGGTGACCACGACGACGTTCTGCGGGCGGTACGAGGACCAGGTGTCGCCGGTGCGCTTCGGGGTGGTCTGCTGGGCGACGGGCGGCGACAGGGGGTTGCCGCAGGCGCAGCGGACGCGGGGCACGCCGTGGTTGTCGACGAGGACGGCGGTGCCGGCCTGGAGGACGGCCTGGTAGCTGGTGGCGGCGCCGTCGCGGTAGCCGTGGTTGGTGACACGGGTGTCCATGCGCAGTTGTACGGGGGTGAGCGAGCGCAGGTAGGCGGGGACTCCGGCGGGCTGGACGCCGGCGACGGACGCGAACGCCGCGTTCTTGGCGGGGGCCGCCTGGAGGGCTTTGATCTGCTTCTCGACGTCGCAGCTGGAGACGTTCTGGGTGCCGCCGTAGAGGCCGGGGGCGCCGCCGTCGACGCCGCGTACCGCGTTCACCGGTTCCGAGGCGGTGGGTGAGGCGGAGACGGGCGGGGCGGAGTTCTCGGTCGCGGTGGACTCCGTGAACGGGTCCGGGCCGGTCTTGGCCGCGGACTGGAGGAAGACCTCGCCCTTGCCCGCCGTGTTGCCCGAACCGCCGTCGGACCGGGTGAAGACAAGGCCCAGAACCACGGCGGCCACCACGACGGCCGTGAGGATCGCGACGCGCGGCACCGACTTCCACCAGGGCCGGTGCGGCTCCGGCGCTCCCGCACCGCCGCCGCCCGTGGGCTGCGAGGGCGGGCCCGAAGGCGGCTGGGAGGGTCCCGACAGCGGGCCGGAGGGCGGTCCGGTGGGGCGGCCTGAAGACGGAGGTTCGACGCTCACGAGCTCTTCTTCCCGACGCGGGCGACAGCGGCATTCATACCGACTCATGCCGCTTTATCCACAACGAACCCATTGTGTGCTCGGGTCATGGTCCGCCCGCAAGCCGACGCGGACGGCCCTCCCGGCGGGCGCGCTCCCCGGCCGCTGCTTAGCGTGGCCGTGTGACCCCCCGAACCCCCTCTGACCAGGCAGTAGCCCGCCACGGCTGGCTCCAGGCGCTCGGCACGGTGCTGGCCGGACTGCTCAGCATGGGCGTGGTGTCCGCGCTGGGCCTGTGGGCGGCGGGCGCCACGGACCTCCCGGACGGCGCGTTCCCCCGGGTCGTCACGGCCACGGTGGTGACGGCCGTGGGCGGCACCGTCAAGCTCACCGGGAACGCGGGCGACCTGGCCGACACAAAGGCAGGCCTGACCGTCATCCCCCTCTCGGTCACCCTGACCGGCGCCCTGACGACCGCGGCGGGTTTCCTACGGCCCCTGCGGCACCGCGCGGTCGCCTCGGGGGCGGAACTGGCCGGCTGGGCCGGTCGCGTCGCCGTCCTGTGGCTGCTCGCCCTGATCGGACTGGCCCTGGGCGCGCGCCAGAAGTTCTCGGTCTCCCTGGGCACCGGGACCCTCGGCGACATCGGCGACCTGCTCGGCACGTCGCCCGAGGTCGGCTTCGCGGCGGACGTGCCGCGGACGGTCCTGTTCGGCCTGCTGTGGCTTGCAGGGGTACTGCTGCTGGCCCTCCTGGTCTCCCCCGGCGCCCCGCTCCCCGCCCGCCTCCTCCGCTTCCACGCGTCGGTACGCCCGGCCGCGTTCGCCGTGGTGGCCCTGCTCCTCGCCTACGTGGCACTCGGCGTCGTCCTGGCCCTCGTCGTGGCGGCGACACGCGGCTACGCCGCCCAGACCTTCGCCCTCATCCTCCTGGGCATGCCGAACCTGGTCTGGCTGGCGCTCACGATCGGCCTGGGCGCCACCTGGAACGGCCGGGTGGACGGCCCCTTCGGCCTCCCCGTCCCACGCCTCCTGAACGAGGTCCTGCGCACCCCGGACGTCTCCACCCTGAACCTGCGCTCACTGGCCGCCCACGACAGCGGCGTGTGGTGGCTCCTGGCCGTGAACGCGATCCTGCTCCTGACCGCCGCCTTCCTGATGGCCGCCCGCTCCCCGGCCCACGTACGCGCCTGGCAGCACGCCGTCCACCTGGCGATCGCCTTCGCCCTCGCGGTCCTCATGATCTGCCTGGTCGGACGGATCTCGGCCCACTACGGCCTCTCCCTGCTCGGCATCGGCGACGTGGGCGGTGGCCTGTCGGGAGACCTGTTCCTGAAGCCCGAACTGTGGTCGGCAGTGGGGCTGGCAGCGCTATGGGGCCTGATCGCGGGCTTCCTGGGGGCACTGCTGGCGAGACCGGTGCACCGGCGGGGCGAGGTCGAAATTCCCGCACAGTCGCAGCGCCCGGCGTGAAAGTGTGCGCGACATGCCACTGACTCTCGAAGACCGCCTGACCATCACGGAGTTGATCGCACTGCACGGCCACCTGGTCGACGAGGGCCAACTCGACCGCACCGCCGAGGTGTTCACCCCGGACGTCGAATACGACCTCACCGACTTCGGCCAGGGCACACTGAAGGGCCTCACCCAACTCGCGGACGCGTCCCTGGCGTTGGGCGCCGGGAATCCTGTCGCCCATCACGTCACCAACGTAGTGGTGGAGGAGCTGGCGGACGGCCAGGTCCGGGTGCGGTCGAAGGGGCTGGGCATCAGGACGGACGGCTCGTGCGGATCGGTGACGTACGTGGACACGGTGGTGCGGGTGGAGGCGGGGTGGCGGATCGCACGCCGGAGGCTGGAGGCGCGGCGGGTGCCGCTGAACGGCCTGGGCCAGGGCTAACACCGGGGACTGCAGCGCCCCTTCAGGGGCGCGGGACTGTATCGATATGCGGCTCCGCCGCGTGGGCGCGACCAGCCCCAACGCGCCCGCAGACGAGACACTTCAGTCACGCCGCCTACGGCGCCGTTCGCGACGATCGCGTTCACGATGCCGTCGACGTCCTCGCGGACGATGAAGGGGCTGGTGCACTGGACGAGGAGGACGACGTCGACAGCCGCGCCGTGCAGCGCCTCGTGGGTGTCCAT
>NZ_JBLTJC010000027.1:0-54756 GCF_048158785.1 Streptomyces colwelliae
GCCCCCAGCAACCCCTCGCACTGCGCCCCCAGCCACGTCATCCCATACGTCTCCGCCCCTCGCGAGGCCTCCCGCAGCAGCCGTACCGCGTTCGGCTCGCTCCCCGGGCCGCCCACGCGGCGCATGGCGCGGGCCTGGGCCAGGCGGAGGCGGGCCAGTTCCGGCTGCGAGGAGCGGGCCGGGACGGCCGCCTGGCGGAAGTGGTCGAGGGCGGTCTCCGGTTCGCCCGCGGCCAGGGCGAGGACGCCGTGGGCGCGGGCGGTCGGGCCGACGAGGACGCTGGGCCAGCCGCCCAGGGCGATCTGCTCGCCGTCGTGCGGTGCGAGGCGGGCGCGGAGCACGGGCAGCACCTGCGCCAGCTCCGTGTCGAATCCGCCCTCCAGGTCCAGCGCCGCGCAGACCTCCGCCAGCAGGACGAGCGCGGGTACGGCCCAGCCCGACGGCGGGAAGCGGTCGACGTCGGCGACGCAGCCGAGCAGCAGGTCCGCGCCCTCGGCGTACTGCCCGGTCTCGCACAGGGCGAGGGCCAGACCGGCCCGCCAGACCGGGAAGTAGGCGTGGCGCTCGACGTCGCCGGCCAGGTCGGAGGTGAACAGCTCGGCCAGCCGGCCCTGTTGTCGCAGCAGCCAGTAGGCCTGGCCGAGGCGGGTCTGGGTGAGGTTGTCCGCGGGGACGGCGTAGTCGGCGCGGAGCAGTTCGATGAACTTCAGGGACTCCACGAAGATCCACTCGGCGGCGGCGTCGAACCGGCCGTGCCACAGGTCGAACAGGGCGTCGAGGGTGTGCCGCTGCCAGCGGGCGAGGGCGCTGTGGGTGTCCGCGGCGTGCTTGCGGTACTGGTTCGCGGTGGCGAGGGCGCTGAAGATCCTGCCGCTGCGGAGCTGGTCGACGGCGACGGCCATCAGGGCCTCACCGCGGAAGTAGGGCGAGTCGTGCCGGGCCGCGGCTTCGCGCAGCCGCTCGGAGAGCGTCAACGACTCGGGGGCCGGCAGGAAGTCGTAGCGTGCCCAGCGGCACTCGGTGAGGACCTCGCAGCGCACCTCGTCGTCGCCGTCGTCGGGTAATCGGCGCAGGGTGTCCTCGGCGAGCCTCGCTCCCTCGGCGGGTCCCGCCAGTCCCGCCGCGGTGTCCTGGCTGACCGCCAGGGCCATCTTCTTCGCGAGGTGCGCTTCGAGTCGTAGCCGCAGACCCGCGGCCTCCGCGCCGCCGTCGCCGTCCAGCGCGGCCAGACAGCCCCGGATCGACTGCAACAGTTCGCGGTCGGCCTGCCCGGGATCGGACCAGCGCCGGGCCATCCTGATCACGGCCTCGGCCTGCGCCCGCGGGTCTCCCTCGGCGCTGCGGTAGGCGGCGGTGTAGTGCCGTTCGGCCTCGCGCATCTCGCCCGCGGTATGGCTGAGGTCACCGCGCCTCAGCAGCCGCCGGAACTCGGCGCGGTCCGGCGGGGCGGTCGGACGCCCGGCCTTCTCCGGCGGAGCGACCGTCCCGGGCACCCGCTCACCCGCCACACCCCGGACCGCCTTCGGTACGGCGTCGGAGCCGGGCAGCGGCGCCAGCCCGACCAGCGCTCCCTTGGCACCCAGCACCTCGTCGCACAGCTGGGCCAACTCCAGGGACGCCCTGCGGCGCCCGTTCTCCACGCGGCTCAGGAAGCTGCGGCTGCAGTAGACCTTGCCTGCCAGCTCACTCAGCGACATACCGGCCGCGATGCGGCGCCGGCGTAACTCGGCGCCGAATCCGTCGTGCTCGATGACCATCCCCCCAACAACACACCGCCCGAACGGTGTTGCCAAATACCCGCTGGCAACACCCGACGCCTCCTGAACGGCCCGCCGACCGGGGAAGCTGTCTGTGCCGGAGCCTACGGGCACGGGGGCGCGCCCCATGGGGGAACGGGCGCACTGATCATGCCTTCGGACGAACCCGAGGCGCGTGCTGCGGTCGATATGCCGGGGGCACTCGACCGCAGCACATCCGGCCCTGGTTCCGCCCAGGCATCGAGGAGCTGAACGACGACGGGGGAATGGGGGTCTACGGTCCGGGGCGCGCGGGGGGCGCTCCGGGCCCGCGATCCCGCCGGGCACGGCCCGTTCAGCGGGTGAGCCGGAGTTGCCAGAGGTCGAGGTAGCCGGATCGGAAGCCGGCCTCCGAGTACGCCAGGTAGAACTCCCACAGCCGCGGGAAGGCCGGGGCGAACCCGAAGGCGGCGACTTCGTCGTGGGCGAGGAAGCGCGAGCGCCACAGGGCGAGGGTCCGCGCGTAGTGGTCGCCCATCCGGTGGCGCCCGTCGACGCGGAGCGAGGTCGGGCCGAGCGCTTCCTCCACGGCACGGAGCGAGGGGATCTGGCCTCCGGGGAAGACGTACTTCTGGATCCAGGTGCGGACGTCCTTCGTCGCGAGCATCCGGTCGTGGGGCATGGTGATCGTCTGGAGCGCGATACGGCCGCCGGGCGCCAGGAGGCGGTCGAGGGCGGCGAAGTAGACCGGCCAGTACTCGGCCCCCACCGCCTCCAGCATCTCGACGGAGACGATCGCGTCGTACTCGCCCTCGGCCTCCCGGTAGTCCCGCAGGAGGACGGTCACCCGGTCGGTCACGCCCGCCTCGGCGATCCGGCCGCGGGCGAGGTCGCGCTGGCGTGGGGAGATGGTCAGCGTGGTCACCTCGGCTCCCCGCAGTCCCGCCCGGACGGCCAGCGCGCCCCAGCCGGTCCCGATCTCCAGCATCCGCGTTCCCGGACCGACGCCGGCCAGGTCGAGGATGCGGTCGATCTTGCGGATCTGCGCGGCGTGCAGGTCGTCGCCGGGGCCGAACAGTGCGCACGAGTAGGTCATGGACGGGTCGAGGAAGAGCCCGAAGAACTCGTTGGACAGGTCGTAGTGGCGCCTGATGTTGGAGCGGGCCCCCTCCAGGGTGTTGCGTTCCGCGTCCGGACGGCTCTGGTCGGCCCACCGCCGGAACGCGGTCGCGGACCGGCGGGCGGGGCGGGTCAGGCGGGCCGCGACCGGCGTCAGCAGGCCCGCCGGATCGGTGCTCGTCCAGTCACCCGCCATGTAGGACTCCCCGAACCCGACGGGGCCGACGACGGCGAGGCGGGAGAAGAACGCCGCCGGGCGGACGATCCTCATCACCGGCGAGTCCGGGCCGCCGCGCCCGAGGCGCTCCCCGCCTGGAAAGGCCACTCGTACGGGGAGGGAACGCATCGCCCGGCGGAACAGTCCCTCCACCATCCGCGCCCGCACCGGGGCGCTCGGGGAGTCGGTGAGCAGGGGCGGGGCCTCGCCCATGGTCATGGTCATCGGGGTGTCCTTCCGGCGGGTCGACGAGGGAGGACCGGCAGACGGCGCAGCCAGAGCACGATGGCGTGGAAGCGGATGCCGAGACTGATCCGCTGCGGCAGCAACGGGTGGGTGAGGACGGCCCGGAGGACGTCGCCGGGCCCGGCCCCGCGGTGGCGGCCGGTGAGGGAGGCGGTGAAGACCGTCCGGTCGTCCTGGACGAGCGCGACGGTCAGCGCGAGCCGTTCCCGGGGGACGGGCACGCGCATCCGGTACTCCCCGGCCACCTCCAGGAACGGGGAGACGTAGAAGCTCTTGGCCGTGCGGGCGTGTCCGGACGGTGAGGTCCGCAGGAGGTAGCAGTGCCGCTCCCCGTAGGTGTTGTGGACCTCGGCGATCACGCAGGCGGCGTCGCCCGCCGGGGTGAGACACCAGTAGACGGTCAGCGGGTTGAAGACGTACCCGAGCACCCGGGCGGAGGTCAGCATGAGGACGCGTCCCCCGGTGAGGTCGATGCCCCGGCCGCGCAGCCAGGCGTCGACATTGGCGCGCAGCGGACGGTCCGGGTCCCCGAAGTGGTCGGACGGCAGGATCCGGGTGAACGGCCGCAGCCACCACGGGTGGGCGGGCAGGTCGTCGAGGTCGACCAGCCACAGGTAGAGGCGGTGCCGGAAGACGCGCCGCAGCGGCGTGAGGCGCACGTGGGTGAGCCGCCCGGCGTACAGGGCGGCGCTCACCATCGGGCCCCCAGCGCCGCGGCCGCGCGCACGCCCGCCAGGCAGCCGTCCTCGTGGAAGCCCCAGCCGTGGTAGGCGCCCGCGTACACCACGACCGGGCTGTCGAGCCGGGAGAGCCTGCGCTGGGCGGCGAGCGTGTCGAGGGTGAGGACCGGGTGCTCGTAGACCCGCTTGACGAGGACCGCGGACTCGTCGACCTCCGTGGAGCCGTTGAGCGTCACGAGGTAGTCGAGCGGTTCGCTGAGTCGCATCAACCGGTTGAGGTGGTAGCTCACCAGGACGGAGCCGCCACCGCGGCAGTCCTGTTTGAGGAGGTTCCAGGACGCGTGGGTCCGCGGTCTCAACGGCAGGACGGAGGCGTCCGTGTGCAGCCAGGTCTCGTTGCGCGAGTAGCCGAACGCGCCGAGGACCTGCTTCTCGGGCGTCGTGGCGTCGGTGAGCAGTGCCAGGGCCTGGTCGGCGTGGGTGGCGACGACGACCCGGGCGAACGCGTGGGTCGTGCCGGCGGCGTCGGTGACCTCCGCGCCGTCGGAATGCCGGGTGATCCCCCGGACCGGCGTGCCGGTCCGCACCTCGGGCAGTCGCGCGGCGATCCGCTCGACGTAGGTGCGGGATCCCCCGGAGACGGTGCGCCACCGGGGCATCGCCCGCACGCTGAGCAGGCCGTGGTGATGCAGGAAGGTGAAGAGCGGGACGGCCGGAAAGGCGGTGCTGGTCTCCGCCGACGCGGACCAGACCGCCGAGACCAGCGGCAGGGCGAAGTGGTCGGCGAAGTAGCGGGTGAACCGGTGCCGTTCCAGGAATCCGCCCAGGGTCGGACCGGTGTCCCCGGACGCCAGCAGTCGGCGGGCCTCGCGATGGAACCGGGGTATCTCGGAGAGCAGGTGGAGGTAGGCCCGGCCGGCCGTTCCCGGCCCCGGGACCAGGCCCAGCCCGCGTCTGCCGCCGGCGTACTGGAGACCGCAGCCGCGGCAGCGGATGCTCATCGACATCTCGCTGTCCTGGGTCGGGACGTCCAGTTCGGCGAACAGCCGCAGCAGCTGCGGGTAGTTGCGGAGGTTGTGCACCAGGAATCCGGTGTCGAGCGGCACGACCGCGCCGTCGGGTGTGGTCACGTCGTGCGTGTCGGCGTGCCCCCCGAGCCGGGGAGCGGCCTCGAACAGCACCACGTCGTAGCGGTGGCGCAGCAGGTACGCGGCGGTCAGACCGGCGATGCCACCGCCGATCACCGCGATCCTCTCAGGCCCCATGGACGCTCCCCTCGTGTCCGGTCCGCAGGCCGAAGTCCCGGCGGATCAGTGCCGCGGCCGCCAGCCCCGTCCGGGCCGCCCCTTCGGCCGAGTCGATCGGATAGCTGTTGTGGATCGCCGACCCCGCGAAGTACACGGTGGGGGCCGGCCGCCGCAGGATCCGGTCCCGTCTCAGGTAGTCGCCCGCGAGGATGGCCTCGCCGGGGCGCTGGTTCGGTCTCGTGCGCACCCGCCGGACGGGATGCCGTAGGTCCAGGTGCCGGCGGACCTTCTCCAGCACGTACTCCTCGTCGGTGCGGGGGCTGAGCGTGCACAGCACGACGCACCGGCCGGCCTCGGGCTGCACCAGGATGTTGATCCCGTCGCGGGAGTACATGACGGGGCCGGGCTCCCGCAGGACCGGTTCGCGGGTGTCGAGGTCGACGGTGAACGCGACGCAGTGGGTGTGGCCGGCCTCGCTGACGGCGTGGTCGATCCGGGACGCGTCGAGGAGCGCCACCATGTCGGGGACGAAGGCCGTGACCACGACCGCGTCGAACTCCTCGGCTCCCGCACGGGTGTGGACCCGGACGGTCCCGCCGGACGGCTCGATGCGTGACACCCGGCGGTCCGCCGTCAGCGTGACCCGCCGTTCCCGCAGGTGAGCCACCCAGGGGTCCACCAGGTACTCGTCGGTGGCCCCGGGGAGCACGAAGGCGGTCTTGGCGCGGAACAGGTTCGCCGCCATGCGGGCCAGCGACATCACCGAGTAGTTGCGCGCCGATCCGTACCGGTTGTCTCCACGCCCCCGGAAATGCTTCTCCGCGAGCAGGGGCGAGGGACGCCACGCCCACAGGCTCTTCAGCTTCTCGCGCAGCGGGACCTCCTTCGCCAGCGCGCGGTACAGGTGGGAGATCTCCACCCAGCCGGTGCTCTCCGTGTGCGCGAACCGGCGGACGCGGCGAAGGCTCTCGTGGACGGTTCTGCCGTCGGGGCCCTTGATCATGCCGAGGATCCGCAGGAGGTGACGGTAGTCGTCCATGAAGAAGCGGGGGCAGTGCTCGCCCCCGGGGCCCACGTCGGCCCGGCCGCCGAAGTGGATGTCCTGTTCGTAGACGGTGAGTTCGGCATCCGGATGGTCGCACAGGGCGAACGCCGTGGTCAGGCCGGCGATACCGGAGCCGATGACGCAGATCCTCACGCGGCCGCCTCCGGTCCTACGGCTGCGGACGGTGCCCAGTTCACCCCGGACGGGTCCGCGACGGACGGGAATCCGCTGCCGCCGTCCGGTCGGGTCCGTACCGCGAGGATCTGGTGGACGCTCATCCGGTTCCCCTCGAAGGCGAGGGAGGCACCGGCGAGGTACAGCCGCCAGATCCGCGCCCGGCGCGCGCCGAACCGGTGGACGATCTCCTCCCAGGAGGTCTCCAGCCGCTCCGACCAGGCGTCGATCGTGCTGACGTAGTGCTCACGCAGGGACAGGACGTCCCGGATCTCGAACCCGGCCCTCTCCAGGTGTGCCAGGGTCTGCGGCAGCGGACGCATGGTCATGTCGGGCGCGATGTAGGACTCGATGAACGCGCCGCCGCCCGGCCTCGCCCGGCCGCGGGACATCTGCTGGAGAAGGAGCCGGCCGCCCGGCCGCAGCGAGCGGTGGAGCATCGCGCAGTACTCGGGGTAGTTCTCCGCGCCCACGTGCTCGCCCATCTCGACGGACGACACGGCGTCGTAGGAGTCCCCCGCGCCCTGCCGGTAGTCCTGAAGCCTTACCTCGACCTCGTTCGCGAGGCCCCGTTCGGCGAGCCGGGCGGTGATGTGCTCGTGCTGACGGGACGAGTTGGTGATCCCGGTCGTCCGCGCCGCGTGCCGTTCGGCGGCGTGGACGACCAGCGAGCCCCAGCCGCAGCCGACGTCCAGCAGACGTGAGCCCGGACGCAGGTCGAGCTTGCGGCAGATGAGGTCGAGCTTGTCGCGCTGGGCGTCCTCGGGACGGTACTCGGGAGCGTCGGAGGTCCACAGACCGCAGGAGTACGTCATGGTCTCGTCGAGAATGGTCCGGTAGAACTCGTTGCCCAGGTCGTAGTGGTGGGCGATCGCGGCCCGGTCCCGCAGCGGGGTGTGGACCCGTCCGGTGAGTCCGGCCTCCTCGGCCGGTGGCTTCGGCGGGAGGCCGAGGGCGCCCAGCCGTACGCCGAGCGACAGCAGCGACCGCAGCGCGCCGGGGTTGCGGACACCTTTCCCCCGGACCGTACGGACGTAGTCGAAGCACGCCCGCAGGGCCTGCCGCAGGTCGCCCTCGACGTCGATCTCGCCGGTGACGTAGGCACGGGACAGCCCCATCTCGCCGGGACTGCGCAGCAGATGCCGGACGGCTCTGGGAGTGCGGAGCACCAGCACCGGGCCGTCCTGCGGGCCAGCGCTGCTGCCGTCCCAGACGCGCAGGCCCACCGGCAGTTCGGCTCCGAACAGGGTGCGGGACAGCGCGGCGACACGTCCCGCCGTGCCTTTCGTCGTGGTCTCCCGCAGAGCGGGTGTGGATCCTGCTTCCGTCACGGTTCTCCTCAGGCACTGGGTCGAACACCGGCCGGTCAAGGGGGAGTTTGAGGTGCTGGCCGTAACCGGACCACGAGTTGTGCCGTAGTACTCCCAGGGCTGGAGAACACTGGACTACTGTGAACGCCGCGCCCGCCCGGACCAGGCGCGTGGAGACGGGCGAACAGCGGGAGCGCACCGTCGAGAGCCGCCCGTCCGGGCTCCCCCAAGCCGCGGCAACTCCCTCCCGTCACCCGCGACTTCGCCGGACGCGCGGCCGAACTCCGCACGCTCGACGCGTTGTTGGAGGAAGGGGATCCCGGCAGGCCGTCCGTCGCCGTGTTCGGCGTCGCCCCGAAGACGACGGCGCTCACGCAACTCGCCCCGGTACCCCTGCGCAGGGGTACCGGGGCGAGCCCGTCAGGTCCTCAGCCCTGGCTGCAGTAGTCCACCCAGCGGTGCGAGGAGATGTTGTTGTTGACGCTCTTGCCGAACTGGTCCAGGCCCGCGCCGTAGGTGAACTTGTAGTTGCCGGTCGTGGTGTCCCACCAGCGGTCGCCCTGGCTGATGCAGGCGTGCGCGCCGCCGGCGTTGGGGGCGGTGTACAGGTCGACGGCGTCGAAGCCGCCCGCGTAGCCGTTGTTCCAGATGTCGGAGGTCAGGTTGCGGCAGGTGCCCCAGTTGTCGGAGTTGCCGGTCCACTTGCACTCCCGGCCGCCGCCGTAGGGCTGGGTGTAGACGTGGAGGTAGCCGTCCCCGGCGAGTTGCGCCGTCGCGGTCTTCTGGGAGCCCGCGTCCAGCGCGCTGGCGCTGGAGACCGGGGAGAAGAGCGCGGCGACGGCGGCGGCCGAGGCCGCGACGGTGAGGAGACGCTTGACGGACATGGTTTCCCTCGTTTCGTTGTGAGTGGGGTGATACGCCCACGGTGGGGTGATGCACCCACGGCTCGACGGCCGTGGTGGTCTGTGTGTGGGGAGAGAGAAGGGAGGGGGAGGCGCGGCGGGTTCAGTCGCCCTGCGCGACGATCGCGCGGGCGCGGGGCAGTGCCTCGCGCTTGAGGCGCGCGAGATCGGCCGTCTCCCGGGGGTGGCTTCGGCGCAGTCGGTCCCGGTATTCGGCGTCCAGGGACTCCGCCACGGACGACAGACCGCTGGAGACGGCGCAGGCAGCCTCGGCCGAAGCCAGTCGTACTTCCTCCGCATGCGGCCAAGGACTCTCCGGCTGGGTGGCCGCGGCACGGGCCCGGGCGGGGTCCGCGTAGGTGTACGTCCGCTCGCGCATGCAGCGCGCCCACGGCTTGACGGCCGCCTGGTAGCGCTTGTCGTCCGTCACGAGGCCGACGCGCATGCCGGCCAGGCTGTCGGTCACCCGGGTGGCCCGGAACCAGGCCTGGAGATCCCCGTACAGCTGCCGTTCGGCGGTGGCCTCGCAGCCCTGGTCGCTGTGGGTGACCTGAAGGCCGTTCGGGAGCCGGGCCGAAAGTCCCTGCGGCCGCGCCCCGTTGAGGTCGCTCACCAGGACGGCCCTGGCCTTGGCCGGCACGGAGCGGAAGTACTGCTGGTTGGGATCACTCCGGACCTGGCCCTCCCGCTCCCGCCGCAGGTCGGTCCCGTAGCCGTGGGACCTGGCCCATGCCGGGTCGTCCACGACGTAGGGGAACCGGATCGAGACGTCGTCGGGGCCGGCCGGTTCGACCCAGTACTTGTGTCCCTCCTTCTCCATGCACTTCTTGATGAGGAGCTGCTCCGCGAGCCGTAGCGTCTCCGCCGTGCTGCCCGCGGCCCGGGGTGTGCCGCTCGCGGTCGCCCCGGGGGTGGTCGTGGTGCCCGCGCATCCGGTGGCCGTCGTCGCCAGCAGACCGGCGGTCAGCAGGGCCAAGGTCCAGCGGTGCATGGGGCGGCTCCCGGGGCTCTGGTCGAACGGGCGTGTTGCTTTCGAGCCGTTGACGCCCCACGGGCCCCGTCCGTATGCCCCTGGACCACAAGGTTTTCTTCTTTCTCCGGCGGTCATACGAGGGCGGCCGGAGAACCGTCTCCCCTGCGCGCGACCGGCCTCGCCGACCGGTTTCGCCGATCGTCGAAAACCGGCCAACCGGCGAGAGGAGGGAGGAGCACCGGCCCCTGACAGGGGCGCGCACAGCAGACGTCACCTGCCCTGACGTCGCAGGTGAGGACCACCGGTCCGCCGAGTCGATCGAATCCGGTCACGGCGGTCCGGCCGTTGCTGTGCCTTCGCTATGTCCTTGGCATGTTCGCCGCTATCTTTGCCCTGCTCCATCGGGCGGGTGGTGCGGCGATCGGGGAACGATGTTCGAAGTGCGGCTGCTCGGTCCGGTGGAGGTGTGGGCCGGCGACCGGCGGGCCCCGCTCGGCGGTGTCAGACCCCTCGCGGTCCTGTCGGCACTGGTCGTCCACCTCGGTGAGGTCCTCTCCACCGAGCGGCTCGTGGACTGCGTCTGGGACGAGGAGGCGCCGGCCACCGCGGGCGCCCTGGTGGCCACCCATGTCTCCGCCGTACGCCGGGCACTGGCCCAGGTCACGCAGGACGCCGTGGTCCGGACGCGACCGCCGGGCTATGTCGCCGACCTCGAACCGTCCCAGATCGACGCCCGCCGGTTCGAGGACCTGCTCGCCTCGGGCCGGGCCGCCGCCGCGGCGGGCCGCCTGGAGGAGGCCGCCGACCTGCTGCCCGAGGCGCTGGCGCTGTGGCGCGGCCAGGAGGCGCTGGAAGGACTGGGCCAGTCGTTCGCCCGGATCGAGGCGGCCCGGCTGGCCGAACTGCGGCTCGTCGCCCAGGAGGAGTCCTTCGGACTGCACCTCGATCTGGGCCGCGCGGACCGGACGATCGCCCCGCTGCTCGCGCACGTCGCCGCCCACCCGCTGCGGGAACGGCCGCGCGGCCAGCTGATGACCGCGCTGGTCCGCACCGGCCGCGTCTCCGACGCCCTGCGCACATACAGGGAGGGCCGCGCGATCCTGCGCGAGGAGCTGGGCATCGATCCCGGCCCGGAGTTGCGGGCACTGCACCAGGCGGTACTGACCAACGACACTCAGCTGTCGGACACCGCCCGCCCGGACAGGAACAGGCCGGCACCCGCGGCGCCCCCGAAGTCGCCGCCGGGCGGCAGTCGCGGCACGCCCGACCCCCGGGCGTGGCAGGCACCGTCCCATCTCCCGCCGGACATCGCCGACTTCGTGGGCCGCAACAAGCAGATCGACTGGGCCGCCTCGCTGGTGGGCAGGGTCGAGGAGGCGGGCCGTACCGCTCCGCCGATCGGGGTGATCTCCGGGCGGTCCGGCACGGGCAAGACCGCGCTCGCCGTGCACGTCGGCCACCGGACGTCCGAACTCTTCCCGGACGGCCGCCTGTTCGTGGACCTGCGGGCGGCCGACACCGCGCCGCTGCAACCCGCCGACGCCCTCGCCCGGCTGCTGCGCGCCATGGGCGCCGACCCCGAGACCCTGCCGACCTCGGTCGAGGAGCTGACGGGGCTGTACCGTACCCAGATCGGGCACCGGCGCGTCCTGCTGATCCTGGACAACGCGGCGGGCGAGGCGCACGTACGGCCCCTGCTGCCCCCCGGTCCGGGCTGCGCCGTCCTCGTCACGAGCCGGCGCCGGCTGGTGGCGCTGGAGGGCTCCGCCCACCTGGACCTGGCCGTGCCCGGCCAGGCGGAGGCGCTCGAACTGCTGCGCCGCGTCGCCGGACCGGACCGCACGAGGGCCGAGCCGGAGCGGGCCGCGGAGATCGTCTCGCTGTGCGGACGGCTGCCGCTGGCCGTGCGCATCGCGGGCGCCCGGCTGGCGGCCCGCCCGCACTGGGCGCCCGGCCGGCTCGCCGACCGGCTGCGCGACGAACGCCGCCGGCTGAGCGAACTGCGCGCCGGGGACCTGGAGTTGCGCACCAGCCTGGAGCTCGGTTACGCCGACCTGGACCCGCCCGAGCGCCGGGCGCTGCGCCGGCTGGCCCTGCTCGACCTGCCGGACTTCGCGGCCTGGATCGCGGCCCCGCTGCTGGACATCGGCACGGAGGAGGCCGAGGAGGCGGTGGAGCGGCTGGTGGACTGCCACTTCATCGACGTGATCGGCGTCGACGAGACGGGACGCAGCCGGTACCGCATCCATGACCTGGCCCGCGAACACGCCCGCGAGCGCTGTCTGTCCGAGGAGAGCCCCGAGGAGCGTACGGCGGCCGTGCTGCGGCTGGTGGCCTCCTGGCTGGGTCTCGCCGAGAAGGCGGCCGCCCTCGGCCCGGGCGGAGCCGCCCGGCGCTTCCCCGAACCGGCCGCCGTACGGCCCCTCGACTCGGAGACCGAGGAGGAGCTGCTGGAGTGGCCGACGTCCTGGTTCGCCGCCGAACAGGCCTGTCTGCTCGCGGCAGTTGAGTACTGCGCCGACCACGGCATGGTCCGCGCCGCCCGCGATCTGGCCGGTGCGCTGATCGCGAGCTCGGCCGCCCTGTACAACCAGTTCGACGCCTGGTCCCGCTCGCATGCCGCGGCCATGGCCGCCGTACACCGTGGCGGGGACGGCGAGGGAGAGGCGTGGCTGCTCGCGGGGCTCGGCCAACTGCGTTATGAGCAGGATGAGTTCGAGGAGTCGTACACCTACTTCGGCAAGGCCCTGCGCCTGTTCGAGGCGCGTGGCGATGTGCCCGAGGGGGTGGCGCTCGCGCTCGCCGGGATGGGGACGGCCCGCCGCGAACAGGCCGGGTACGCCGAGGCGTTGGAGCTGTTGGACGCGGCGCTGGAGCGGTACGGGGAGTCCGCCGGGCCGGGTGCCCGGGCCCGGGTGCTGTACGGCATCGGATACGTGCACCGGGAACAGGGGCGCGACGCGCAGGCCCGGGAGGCTCTGACGCGGGCGCTGGAGCTGTACCGCGCGGAGGGCGACCGGCACGGCGAGGCGCTGACCCTGCGGTCGCTGGCCCTGTGCCACCGGGCCGAGGGCGCGCTCGCGGACGCCGAGCGGCAGTTGCACGAGGCGCTGCGGATCTTCGCGGGGCTGCGGGACACCTTCGGCGTGATGTACACCGAACAGTCGCTGGCCAAGACGGAGTTGAGGCTCGGCCGCCTCGACGAGGCACGGGCGCGGCTCGGCCGGTGCCTGACCGTGGCCCGCGAGCGCCAGGACCGCTTCGGCGAGGCGCTCGTCCTGCGCACGCTGGGCGAGTGGCACCTGGCCGCCGGCGATCCGGACGGCGCGCGTGAGCCGCTGGAGCGGGCACTGTCGACATGGGAGATCCTGCGGCTGCCCCTGTGGCGGGCCCGCACACTCCGGGACCTGGCCGACGTACGGGAGGCACACGGCGACGCTGCGGCGGCGCGGGCGGCCAGGGCCGAAGCACTCGGCGTCTTCCGGGAGTTGGGCTGCCGCGAGGCACAGGAGCCGACGGCGGGCGCCGGGTAGTCCGTACGCGGTCACATCACCGGCCGGGGTCACCGGCCGGTGCGTGGACACGGGACTGTGCCGGGGACACCGGACGGTGCCGTACCGGGCGCCGCGTCCCTATCGTTGCGCCATGACGGACGAGCAACTGCCCGCGCAGGTCTTCCCGAACCGCTTTCCCGAGGCGATGGACGCCCGGCCAGGGGTGCCGCAGGACCGCTGCCACTGCTTCAGTCAGGTCCGGGTGAGCCCGCCCGGCGCGACGGCCTCCTTCCACGCCGAGCTCCAGGACACCGGGGCGCCGGGCTGGCTCCGGCTGCTGGAGCTGATCGAGGAGGCGGCGGCCGACGGGCGGGAGGAGTTCCGCCCGCTGCCAGAGCTGAGCCCCGAGGAGCGGCGGCAGATCGTGACGCTGCCGGCGTCGATCGGACGGCTGACGGCGGTGCGGACCCTCGTGCTGTACGGAAGCAACCTGGTCCGGATACCTCCGGAGATCGGCGACATGACGAGCCTGGAGGAGTTCAGTCCCTACACCTCGCGACGGCTGCACTGGTTCCCGTACGAGATCGCGCGGTGCGGTCGGCTGGTGAACAGCACGGTGAGCACGCGCTCGATCTACGGCAACCACAAGTACCGCCCGCCGTTCCCGCGACTCCTCCCGCCCGGCGACACGGTCGTGGACCTCGACGCCCTGGACCTCGACGGCCTGGACCTCGACGCCCTGGATCCCGCGCGCTGGGGCGCCACCGCGGCCCGCACCTGCGGTGTCTGCGCCGGGCCCGTCCCGGCGACCGGCCCGCACCAGGCGTGGCTCTCCCTGGTGGTGGCCACCGATGTTCTGCCGACCCTGGTCAACGCCTGCTCCCAGGCGTGCCTCGACACTCTCCCCCCAGGGGCGAAGGGCCACATCCCAACGCCTCACCGGGGCGGCACGATCGAACAGGTGGCGGCTGGGCCTCCTGGGGCCTGACCGACCCCGTCCCCCGGTTCCGCCCCACGTGCGACACCGGGATGAACCCTCTGCACGAAGGCCGCAGAAGCCCTGGTGGGACCGCCTACAGGCAACTTGCAGAGCACTTGCAGCGGGTTCCGCGATGCTGATGCACGTGACAGAGATCATCACGCTCTCGGACGCCCGGGTCGCCGCGGTCGCGGAGGACGACTGCGGGGAACCCCTGGTCGACCTCCGCGGAACGGACAACCTGCGGATCGACCACCGACAGGCCGACGACGCCGGCGCCTACGCCCACCTCAGGGCCGGTGCGCTACGGCGGCTGACGCGAGCCCAGCGGCTGCTGCCGGCCGGGGTCCGGTTCCTGGTGGTGGAGGGGTACCGGCCGCCCGATCTACAGCGCCGGTACTTCGAGGCGTACGCGCAGACCATGCGCCGGGCCCACCCGGACGCGTCGCCGGAACGGATCCGCGAACTGGCGAGCGCGTACATCTCCCCGCCGGAGGTCGCACCGCACGTCAGCGGCGGGGCCGTAGACCTGACGCTGTGCGACCAGGACGGCCGGGAACTCCCGCTGGGCACGGAGGTCAACGCGACCCCCGAGGAGAGCGCGGGCGCCTGCCGCACCCAGGCGCCCGACATCAGCGCCGAGGCACGCGCCAACCGGGCCCTCATGAGCTGGGCCCTCGGCGCGACCGGCTTCGTCAACTACCCGACCGAATGGTGGCACTGGTCGTACGGCGACCGGTACTGGGCGCTGCTGCGCCGGGCACCGGCCGCCCGCTACGGCCCCGCCGCCCGACCCGGCCCGACGGCCTGACCAGCCACCGACCGGGACACCCAACGACCGCACCGTACGGCCGAGTTCACGACCGAGTTCACGGCCGGGCCGAGTTCACGACCGAGTTCACGACCCAGGGGGAAACAGCATGGAGACCAGAACCTGCGCCGTCCCGCCACCGCAGCGCGAGGACGGCGACCGGATGAGTCCGAAGGACTTCGACGCGTCCTTCGCCGCCGACATGCCTCGCCTGCGCCGCAGGCTGCTGGCGCTGACCGGCAACCCGCACGACGCCGACGACCTGCTCCAGGAGACCTATCTACGGCTCTCCCGACGCGCCCGCGCCCAGAGCCTGACGCGGCAGCAGCACCCGTACGCCTACACCTGCACCGTCGCCCTGAACCTGCTGCGCGACGCGTGGCAGCACCCCTCCCGACGCGAGCAGTCCACCGACCGGCTGCCCGAATCGGGCTGGGACGGCGGGCTGGCCTCCTACGAGGCGTCCCAGACCACGCTGGCACTGCTGCGCGTGCTCTCCGAGAAGGAGGCCGCGGCGGTGATCCTCGTCGACCTGGAGGGCCTCAGCCACGACACCGCGGGTGAACGGCTCGGCGCCCACCGCGGAACGGTCCAGCGCAACCGGATGCGCGGCCTGGCCAAGATGCGCGACGCGCTCGGCAACTAGCCCGTGCCGCTCCCCCACGGGGGTGGGGAGCGGCACGCACGACCTCACCGCCGTCCCCGGCCCGCCGGCGACGCCACCCGTACAAGCCATACGAACCGTACGAATAGTCGAAGGAAGACTTCCTTGAACACAAGCAGCACGCGCCGCCGGACCAGCGGCGCGCTCCTTGGGGCCTCGGTCCTCGCCCTGTCCGCGTTCGTCTCCGCCCCGGCCCACGCCGCCGCGCAGGACGCCACCTGCGGTGTCCTCGCACCGGGCGCCTCGGCCACCGCGCAGGCCGCGGTGAACGCCGCGTGTTCGCAGATCGGCGTCTGGTATAGCTGGGGCGGCGGCCACGCGGCAACGCCGGGCGCCAGCTACGGCTACTACGACGGCTCGGACCCCGACAGCCTCCACGACAACGAGCGCAAGGGCTTCGACTGCTCCGGCCTGACGCGCTACGCCTACTACCAGGCCACCGGCAAGGACCTGCTCAACGGCACGGCGAACGACCAGTTCAACAGCTCGCAGGCCTCGGCCCGCTTCTCCGCCGGGCAGGGCACCGCCCCGCTGCTGCCGGGCGACCTGATGTTCTGGGGCAGCGGACACGTCCACCACGTCGCCATGTACCTGGGCAACGGGCAGATGGTCGAGGCGTACGAGTCGGGCACCCACATCCGGGTCGCCCCCGTCCGCACCGGCGGCGACTACGCGGGCGCGATCCGGATCAACGGCTCGGGCACCCCAACTCCCCCGCCCGCGAACGGCGGTACGGTCTTCGAGACCTGGGGCACGGGGGTGCGCACCCGCGACATTCCCAGCGTGCGCGGTGCCGTGGTGGACACCTTCGCCGGTCCGACCCAGGTGTCCGTCCAGTGCCAGGAGCACGCCGAGACCGTCACCGCCGAGGGCTACACCAACGACATCTGGTCCAAGCTGGCCGACGGTTCCTGGATGACCAACATCTACATCAAGGGCCCGGCCTCGCTGCCCGGCATCCCGGACTGCGGCGGCAGCAGCACCCCGCCGCCCTCAGGGGGCAGCAAGGCCTTCCAGACCTGGGGCACCGGCGTACGCACCCACAGCCAGCCGAACGTCAACGCCGGCGTGGTCGACTACTTCGCCCAGCCCACCACGGTCAACGTCGTGTGCCAGGCCCACGCCCAGGAGGTCACGGCCGAGGGCTACACCAACGACGCCTGGTCCAAGCTGACGGACGGTTCGTGGATGACCAACATCTACATCAAGGGCCCGGCCTGGCTGGACGCCCCGACCTGCTGAGCGGAGCCGAGGCCGCGGGCCGCCGTACGCCTCAAGGGGTATGCGGCGGCCGACGGCCGGAGACGAGGAGCGGCAGACGAGCCGGGCCGTACGGGGTGGTCACCAGGTGTGAGCCACGTCCACCACGAGATGGTTGGCCGTCTGGAAGACCTGGAACGGCAGCCGGGCACGGACGCCCAGGCCGGCCTGGGTGTATCCCTCGGAGCCGCCTGTGACCTTGAACTCGCGGAAGGTCCGGTACCCGGTGACGTCGACGGACGGAAGCGACGGGTAGGGCTGTCCGGTCGCCGGGTCGTAGCGCGAGGAGAACAGCGAGATCTCCAGAATGGCTCCGCCCTTGATCGGAACCACGATGTCGCTCGGGTCCTGATGCAGTACGTCGACGTAGCGGACCGTGTAGCCGATCGGGGCGGCCGCCGTGCCCTGGGCGTCGAAGACCAGGCGGTCGAAGCACTCGTGCCGTCCGGTCCGCACGTCGGTCAGCCGCCTGGAGGCGACGGCGTCACCGGTCTTGTCCAGGCTTCCCCACGTCACGGCACAGTCCACGGCCGTCGGCGCGGCCACCGCCGGAACCGTGCCGGCCAGCAGGCCGCCGCCCGCCAGCATTGTCGCGGCCAGCGCAGTACCTATCCGTCGCATGACTACCCCCGGTAGTTCGCGTAGGTGTGTGTCCTTTAGACCGGTGGCTTTCCGGAAGGTTGTGCGCTTCCTGCGGTTCTTCCTGTCCTGCGGTTCTTCCTGTCCTGCTGTTCTTCCTGTCCTGCCGTCACGGCTTACGCGGTCGTCACGGCTTACGCGCGAGTCCACCGTGCTCGGCGATGACCTCCGGGACACCCGGACCGGGCTCCGGACGCCACTGGGTCACCGGGACGACACCGGGCTCGACCAGCTCCAGGCCGTCGAAGAACGCGGTGATCTCGTCGATGGCGCGCAGGTTGTACGGAACGGCGCCGCTGTTGTTGTAGGCGTCCTGGGCCTGCTCGAAGACAGGGTCGATGCCGCGCGACCCGTCGTTGACGGAGAGGTAACTGCCCGAGGGCAGGGCTTCCATCAGCCGGGTGACGATGGAGCGGGCCTGATCGTGGTCGGCGACGTGGCCCAGGATGTTGCTGAGGATGAGCGCGGTGGGCCGGCCGAAGTCCAGCGTCTCGGCGGCGACTTCAAGAATGCGGTCCGGATCCGTCACGTCGGCCTCGATGAAGGCGGTCGCACCCTCCGCGGTGGAGGACAGCAGGGCCCGGGCGTGCGCGAGCACCATCGGATCGTTGTCGACGTAGACGATCCGCGCCTCGGGAGAGAGCCCCTGGGCGACCTGGTGGGTGTTCTGCGCGGTCGGAAGGCCGGCACCGACGTCCAGGAACTGCCGGATGCCCGCCTCGGAAACGAGATACGCGATGGTGCGACGCAGGAAGCCACGGCTGGAGCGAGCGATGGTGACGATCCCGGGAAACACCTCGGTGTACGCGTCACCGGCGGCCTTGTCGGCGGGGTAGTTGTCCTTGCCGCCGAGCCAGTAGTTCCAGATACGAGCGGAGTGCGGCACCGACGTGTCGATCTTCTGCTGCTCCACCGGCTCGGACGCCGGCACGGGGTCGCTCATGAGTCGTGTGCGTCCTTCAGCCGGGGCGGGGATCATTGGCGGCACATCCTACGACTCAACTCCCTTCTCCAACACACCAGTTCATGTCTTCTGGTCCATGTCTTCCGACTGATGCGCCGGCCAACGTCCGCCGCCTCATGGACGCCGTCGCCCGCGACCGTGCGGGCCGCGAGCACGGGATGCCACCGTCACCACCCGAAGCCGCCAGGCCCGGAGCCGTACCGGAGCCCTCGGCCGGGGACCCGTCACGCGGCGCGGCAGCCGATTCGGGCCACCCGCAGCAGAGCCAGCTTGGCGACACCCGCATGAGCATTGTCCAACAATCTTTCGAGGAGCAGCTCGCGGACCAGGCGAGAGCGATGTTTTTCAGCAGGATTCTTGTGGTCGCTGGCCCGTGATGTTACGTTCCCATTACCGCTTGTCGGACAATCTCGAAGACGGACAGCGTCACCGAGGTCATATCGGCAGAGGGATTCAGCCGAGCCCGGCGCTCCCTCGACCGCATCGGTGGCACCACCGTCAGCAGGCCACCGCACCGTCACACACCACCGCCGCTCCAGGCTCAAGCGCACGGCCCCACTCCGTCTCTTCGCGAGGAGGAGGCCGAGGAGACAGATATGTCGACCAGTCAGCGCACCGTCCACCCGGAGGCACTCCGCCTCAAGGACGTCACCCTGCAGTTCCCCGGTACCCACCAACCAGCGATCGAGGACGTCTCGTTCACGGTCGACCGCGGCAAGGTCGTCGCCGTGATCGGACCCAGCGGGTGCGGGAAGAGCACCATCCTCAACCTGGCCGCCGGACTGCTCACTCCCACTCAGGGAGAGGTCCACTACGCCGGCGAGAAGGTCACCGGCGTCAACTCCGATGCCGCCTACGTGACGCAGCATTCCCACCTGCTGCCCTGGCTGAGTGTCAGGGGCAACATCGGCCTGGCGCTGAAGTTCCGCAAGGTTCCCAAGGAGGAACGCGAGGAGCGGGTCGCCGCCTGGGTCAAGCTGGTCGGCCTGGACGGTTTCGAGGACCACTTCCCCCGTGAGTTGTCCGGCGGTATGCAGAAGCGCTGCGCGATCGCCCGTGCCCTGATCTACAACCCGTCCATCGTGCTGATGGACGAACCGTTCGGGCCGCTGGACGCCATCACCCGGCTCGAACTCCAGCAGGAACTGCTCAACATCTGGCGCGAGCAGAACGGGACCCTCGTCTTCGTCACGCACGACCTCAACGAGGCCATCTACCTGGCCGACGAGGTCGTCGTGATGTCGAAGGGACCCGGCACGATCCGCCGTGTCCTCCCCGTCCCCTTCGAACGTCCCCGCCAGATCGGCTCGCTCGTCAAGTCCCCCGAATTCTCGGAGCTCTACAACGACCTCTGGGGACTGTTCTCCGCCGAGCGGAAGTCCGCCGCGTAACACGGCCGAGCCGACCGCCACCGGAGCGCGCCGCTCAAGCGGGCTCCCGAGTCCGACGCCCGGGGATCCGCTCCCCAAAGCCGCCAAGCCGTCATGGCGCCGAGCCGTCGTGCCCTTTTCCTCGCCATGACGTCATGCCTGCCGCCGAGTAAGGTTCACAGTTTTGATATCGATCACGGAAGAGATCGCCGTACCGAGTCCGCCCCACCGTGTCTGGGAGGTCATCTCCGATCCCTCGGCCGTCGTGTCCTGCATCGGCGGCGCGGAACTCGGACCGTCGCACGACGACGGGTCCTTCGACGGGACCCTGGCCATCAGGTTCGGCGGTATCCGGGTCAAGTTCGCCGCCCGGGTCGCCCTGGACCTGGACGAACCCGCACGTGAGGGCCGTCTCACCGCCCGCGGCGCGGACGGGCAGGGAGCCACCCGCTTCAGTGCCGACGCGACCTTCCGGGTCGTCGAGGGAGAGATCCCCGGCACCTCCCGTGTCTTCTGCGACGGCGAGATCCGGCTCAACGGCAAGCTCGCCAAGCTGATCGAGTCGGGTGCGGGGATGGTGGTCTCCCGGATGACGAAGGAGTTCACCGGGCAACTGGTCCAGCTGTGCGCAGGACCCTCCGAGCCGCTCACGGCAGCCGCCACCGAGCCGCCTGCCGCGGCCTCCGCCGCGTCGGTCACGACGACGTCCACCGAACCGCGCGCCTCGGCCGCCCCCGGACCACACGCGGCGGCCCCCGCCGATGGACGCCCGGCCGCGCCCCGGCCGCCGGCCGGCCTGCTCGCCCGCCTGCGCGCGTGGTGGACGGGCCGACGGTCCAGGCGACGTCAGGGGCAGCCGCCGCAGGCCCCGCGCCCCTCGGCGGACACGTCCGGTGAAGCACTCGGTCAGGGAGGTCGGCGATGACAACGTCCAGGCTCAACAAGGTGATCGGCGCTCTGGACGCGGGACAGCACGTCTTCGCGACCTTCTCGGCGGCCGACCCGGCGTCCGCGATCGAGCTGAGCAACTCGGCGTACGACGCGGTGGTGTTCGAGATGGAGCACAAGCCCTGGGACGTCAACGCGCTCCGGGACAGCTTCCAGTACCTGCTGAGCCGGCGTCAGATCTTCGAGGCGGACAGCCTCGCGCCGGCCGTCACCCCGCTGGTGCGCATCCCCGCCAACGGCGCGGAGAAGGCGCAGTGGCATGCCAAGCAGGCGCTCGACCTCGGTGCGTTCGGCATCGTGTGGCCGCACATCGCCACGGTCGAGGAGGCCCGTAACGCCGTCGCCGCCTGCCGTTACCCGCGACTGCCCGACGCTCCGCTGTACGAGCCCGCCGGGCTGCGCGGGGACGGCCCGCACGCGGCGACCCGCTTCTGGGGCATCTCGAACATCGAGTACTACGCCAGGGCCGACGTGTGGCCGCTCGCCCCGGACGGGGAGATCCTCGTGGGCCTGATGATCGAGGACCAGCTCGGCATCAGGAACCTGCCGGACATGCTCGACCAGGTGCCGGGGATCGGGCTGATCCTGATCGGCGAGGGCGACATGAGCCAGGAACTGGGCGTTCCCCGTCAGTACGAGCACCCGCGGGTCCTGGAGTGCAAGCGGCGGATCCTCGACATCTGCGCCGAACGCGGGGTCGCCGTGGGCCACCCCCATGTCACGGCCGGCAACGTCAAGCAGGTGATCGACGACGGCTACCGGTTCCTGATGTCGGCGCCGGTGCGCACCCACCCCGGCCTGGACAAGGCCCGGGAACTGACCGGCCGCGGCTGACGGACGCGTCCCGGCACGGCCGTACACCACGTGACCACCCCCACGCGAGTCTCGGAGCAACTCATGATCATCGACTGCCACGGCCACTTCACCACGGCGCCCCCCGCGCTGGGCAGATGGCGGGAGAAGCAGATCCGGGCGTTCGAGGAATCGGGCGCGCGGGTCTCGCCGGCCGAACTCCGCATCACCGACGACGAGATCGCCACCGCCATCGGGAACGGCCAGCTGAAGTTGCAGACCGAGCGTGGCACCGACGTGACGATCTTCTCGCCGGGCGCGGGCAAGATGGCCCACCACTACGGCGACGAGCGGACCAGCCTCGACTGGTCGCGGGTCAGCAACGACCTGATCGCCCGGGTGTGCGGCCTCTTCCCCGGGCGGTTCGTGGGGGTGTGCCAGCTCCCGCAGTCCCCGGGCGACGCCCTGCCCGCCTCCGTGGCCAACTCCGTCGCCGAACTGGAGCGCTGCGTCGAGGAGTTGGGCTTCGTCGGCTGTCTGCTCAACCCCGACCCGTCGGACGGGTACTACCAGGCCCCGCCGCTGACGGACCGGGTCTACTACCCCCTCTACGAGAAGATGGTCGAGCTGGACGTCCCCGCGATGGTCCACGTCGCGATGTCGAGGAACCCCGCGATGCAGGGCACCTGCGCCCACTACCTCGCCGGCGACACCGCGGCGTTCATGCAGCTGTGCGAGTCGGACCTGTTCAAGGACTTCCCGACGCTGAGGCTGATCCTGCCGCACGGCGGCGGCGCCGTCCCGTACCACTGGGGCCGCTACCGCGGAATGATGCTGGACCGCGGCCGGCCGCCGCTGGAGGAGTCGATCCTCCGCAACGTCTCCTTCGACACCTGCGTGTATCACAAGCGCGGCATGGAACTGCTGCTGGACGTCATCCCCGCGCGGAACGTGCTGTTCGCCTCGGAGATGATCGGCGCCGTCCGCAGCGTGGACCCGGAGACCGGGCGGCGGTTCGACGACACCAAATACACCCTCGACTCCATCGACAGCCTGAGCGACGCCGATCGGCAGGCGGTCTACGGAGGCAACGCGCTGCGTGTCTTCTCCCGGCTCGACGGTGTCCTGAAGGCACGGGCGACGGCCGCGGCGAACGTGAAGGAGTCCCAGAAGTGAAGGTCTACGAAGCACTGGCCGAGGCGTTCGTGCGGGAAGGCACCACCGATGTCTTCGGCATGATGGGCGACGCCAACATGCACTGGATGGCCGCCCTCGCCGACCGCGGGGTGCGCCTGTACGAGGTGCGGCACGAGGGCTCGGGCCTCGGCATGGCGGACGGCTGGGCCCGCGGCGCGGGGCGGCCCGGCGTGGTCACCACGACCAGCGGTCCCGGCGTCTCCCAGCTGGCCACCTCGATGATCGTGGCGAGCCGGGCGGGCACTCCCCTGGTCGCCTTCTGCGGTGAGACCCCGCTGGGCGACGAGGGCGCCACCCAGTACCTGGACCAGCGGCGCTTCGCCGCCGCGATCGAGTGCGAGTTCATCCACGTCACCCGGCCCGAGAACGCCCAGGAGACCGTGCGGCAGGCCTTCTACCTGGCGCGGACCGAGTCCAAACCGGTCATGATCAGCGCCCCGTTCGACGTCCAGGTGGCCGAACTCGACGACTACGACGAGGACTACGTCCCGTCCACCGCCTTGATCGAGAAGACCCGGCTGGTGCCGGACCCGTCCAGGGTCCAGGCCGCCTGCGACCTGATCCAGGACGCCAAGCGCGTGGTGATCATCGCGGGGCGGGGAGCGCGCAGGGCGGACTCCGGCGAACAGATCCTCGCTCTCCAGGAGCGGACCGGCGCCCTGCTGGCCACCACGCTCCAGGCCAAGAACTGGCTGTGCGACCGCACCGACTTCCACGTCGGCCTGTCGGGCCTGTTCGGCGACAAGGTGTCGATGGAACTGCTCCAGGAGGCCGACTGCGTGATCGCGGTGGGCGCCAGCCTGAACCACTACACCATCGAGAGCGGCTACCTCTATCCCGAGGCGAAGTACATCCACATCGACACCGCCCCGCACCTGGTGATGGGCAACGGCAAGGTCGCGGACTGCTATCTCCAGGCCGACGCGGTCACCGCCCTCGGCGAGCTGACCCGGGTCCTTCAGGAACGGTCCGTCCGGCTGACGGGCTTCCACACCGACCAGGTCCATGAGCACCTGACCGGCCGGTTCCGGCAGCCGGAGTACGTGAACGAGCCCGGACGGCTCGACCCGCGCGAGGCGATCTGGATCCTCGACCACGAACTCCCGGGCGAGATGGGGCTGGTGCTGGGCAGCGGCCACCAGACCGACTTCGGCACGATGCTCTTCCAGCGGTCCCGTGACGTGCTCTCCAACTACGGCATGTTCGGCGCCATCGGCCAGGCCCCGCTGATCGCCATGGGCCAGCTGGTCGCGCAGGGCAACAGGCCCGGCTTCGTGGTGGAGGGCGACGCGAGCTTCCTCATGCACCTGTCCGAGTTCGAGACGGCGTGCCGGTACGACATCCCCCTGCTGGTCGTGGTGATGAACGACCAGGGCCTCGGCGCCGAGTACCACAAGGCGAAGGCGAAGGGCCTGGACCCGGAGCTGGCGACCATCTCCACGCCCGAACTGGGCGCGGTGGCCCAGGCGTTGGGCGGTGGCGGCGCCACGGTCCGCACCGCGCAGGAACTGCGCGACGCGCTGGCCGAGTACGTGCGAACCCCCCGGCCCACGGTGATCGACGTCCGCATCACCCGCGAGGTGCTGAGCACGCCCTACCGCCGCATCCAGTACGGAGAGGACGTGTGAGCGACATGAGCGAGACACACCCGAAGACACCGCTGACCGTGATGCTGGGCAGCCACCCGCACACCCGCCCGCTGAAGGACGGAACCGTCCCCGTGGACGGAGTCGACTGCCGGTACCCGGAGTCCACCCCACTGCCCCCGGCCTTCGCCCGGATGGTCCGCGACCTGGCCTACGACATCTGCGAGATGCCGATGGCCACCTACCTCCAGGCACGGGACGCCGGCATCCCGGTGACCCTGCTGCCGGTGGTGCTGGTGGGCAGCACCCACCACCGTTCGCTGACCCGGCTGCCCGAGGGCCCGGAACTCGGCCCCGGGGACCTCGTCGGCCGCCGCGTCGGCGTCCGTGCGTACGGCCAGACCACCGGTCTGTGGGTGCGCGGCTGGCTCCAGGAGGAATACGGCGTCAAGTCCTCCGACGTCACCTGGGTGACCACCGAGGACGTCCATGTCGCCCAGTACGTCAACCCCCCGTACGTGGAGCGGTCCGGGGCCGAGCGGGTCGCGGACCTGCTGCGCTCCCACGACGTCAGCGCGGCCGTCCTCGGTCCGAAGGCGATCGGCGGGCAGGGCGCCGGCCTGGTCCCGCTCGTCCCGGACGCCGAGAACGCCGGGCTGGCGTGGGCTCAGCGGCACGGGACGATCCCGGCGAACCACCTGCTGGTGGTGCGCGACGACGTACTGCGCGATACCCCGGACGCCGTACGCGCCTTCTACCGGGCCCTGAAGCGGACGATCACGGACACCGCGGGCGAGCGCGACGACTCCCCCGCCGGGCGCGCGGTCACGGCCGGGTGGAGCGACGCGCTGACCGCCTGCCTGGAGATCGCCGGACGGTACGCCCTGGAGCAGGGCCTCATCGGCGAGCCGGTGGACGTCGCGGCGATCGAGGAGCGAACGGCCTTCCTCGACAGGTGAGGAGACGACCGGCGGGGGCGCGCCGCGTGGCGGTGCCCCCGTGAAGGAACACACGCGTGACGGAACCAAGGAAACAGCGAGAGGAGGAGCGGCGATGCGAGAGCCGGTAGGGCTGCGCAAGCGGGGCAACCCGCCCACCCGTAAGCCCGAGATCTGGACACCCGACCTGCTCGACAAGGTCGCCTGGCGGGTGAAGGCGGCACACGAGCCCTTCCGCGGAGTGGCCACGCCGGACGGCGTCCAGGCGGGACTGTTCCCGCTGCGCGACACCGGCGCGGACGTCCGCGAGGTGTACCGGGCGGCGGAGGAATACCTGGCGGGACTGACGGAGAAGCAGCTCGCCGAGGGCCGGTTCCCGATGGACGACGTGAGCTGGCGCCACTGGAACAACGGCGCCCGGTACTTCCTGCGCCACGGCCTGCTGCTGGAGGACTTCGACGACGCGGGGCGCGAGCGGGCCCTGGCCGTCGTCCGGGAGAGCCTCAGCGCGGACGGCTACCGCCAGATGGTCGACCTGATGCGCCTCAACCTCACCATCGGCGAGCTGAGCGACAACACGCACGGCCTCAACGAGTGGCTGTACTGGTTCTCCCTCTACGGCGAACCTTCGAGCGGCGGCCCGTGGGGCTGGCAGCTCGACGGGCACCACGTCAACATCAACTGCGTGTTCGTCGGGGACCAGATGGTCCTCACCCCCTCCTTCCTGGGCGCCGAGCCGGTGATCGCCGGGTCCGGGAAGTACGCCGGGACCGTGGCCTTCCGGGGCGAGGAGGCGCTCGGCCACGAGCTGTTCACCCAGTTCGACGGGGGGCAGCGGGAGCGGGCCGTCATCGCGGACACGCTGCCGCAGGAGCTGTTCGTCGGAGCGTTCCGGGACAACCACGAGCTGAGCTACCAGGGGCTGCCGCTGAGCGGGATGTCCCCGGGCCAGCGGGAGACCGCGCTCAGGCTCCTCGGGCTGTACGTGAACCGGGCCGGCGACCGGCACGCCCGGGTGCGCATGGACGAGGTGCGGGCCCACGAGGGGGACACCCACTTCGCGTGGATCGGGGACCCGGACGGCACCTTCTACTACCGCTTCCACAGCCCGGTGATCCTCGTCGAGTTCGAGCACATGGCCGGTGTCCTCTTCGACAACGACTACCCCTCGCGCCGGCACATCCACACCGTCGTCCGCACCCCCAACGGCAACGACTTCGGCATGGACCTGCTGCGCCGGCACCACGAGCGGCACCACAGGTCCGTAAGCAAGAGGAGCGAAAAATGAAGTTGGTGCTCGGCCGTGACGATCTCGCGGCAGCCGCGCTGTCGGCGGCCCGCGAGGCGGGTGCGGAGCCGGAGCGGGTCGACATCAAGCCGGTGCACAAGGCCTCCCGCGGCTTTGTGAACGCGTCGGACGTCGACCTGTGCGAACTGGCGATCGTGACCGTTCTCCAGGCCCTCGCCTACGGCAAGCCGGTGCTGCTGCTGCCGGTCACCACCCTCGGACGCCATCAGCACCAGACACTGGTGACCCTGGGCAGGCTGTCGGTCGGCGATGTCGAGGGGCACAGCGTCGGAGTCCGCGCCTGGAGCCAGACCACCGGTGTGTGGATGCGCGGGTTCCTCACCGAGCAGTACGGCGTCGACCTGCGCAAGGCGGAGTGGACGACGTACGAGGGGCATCACGTCGAGGGCGCCGAGGACCCGTCCTGGGTGCAGCGGGCGCCGGCGGGGACCAAGCTGCCGGCGGACTTCCTCGACGGCCGGATCGACTTCGGGATCATGGGCAACGAGCTGCCTGCCGACGACCGTGTCCGCACGGCCGTCGACAACGCCCGCCAGGTCGCCGAACAGTGGTCGAAGGACCAGGGGTTCATCCCGGTCAACCACGTGGTCGGCGTGTCCGAGGCCGCCGCCGCTGAGCATCCCGCCGCCGTGCTCGCCGCGTACGACGCGATGCGGTCGGTGCTCGCCGCCAAGGAGGAGGGCGGCCCGGTCGCCCTGCACCCGGTGGGCTTCGAGGGACTGCGCGCCGCGTTCACCAAGGCGGCCTCCTACGCCCTGGAACAGGACGTGATCCCGCGCGCGGTGGACTACGACGAACTCGTCGAGCGGACCTGCACGGCGCTCGGCGTACCGCCGGCCCGCCTCGGCGGCTGAGCCTGCCGCACCCCACACACAGACGAGGAGAGACAACGCATGAACAAGCTCACGGTGGTGCTCGGCGACTATCCGCACGCGCAGCCGCTGCTGGACGGCGACGTCGGGGTGGACGGCTACGCCGTCGAGCCGGTGGAGGTCAGGCCGGTCATCGGCGCCTACCGGCGGATGATCCGGGACCTGGAGTTCGACGTGTGCGAACTGGCCCCGGTGTCGTATCTGATGGCACGTCAGGAAGGGATCGCGCTGACCGCGGTGCCGGTGTTCCTCAACCGGCGCTTCCACCACGGCGACGTGCAGTGCGCCGCGGACTCCGGCATCCGTGTGCCCCGGGACCTGGAAGGACGCCGGGTCGGTGTGCGCGCCTACTCGGTGAGCACCGGCGTGTGGGTGCGCGGTGTGCTGCGTGAGGAGTACGGCGTCGACATCGACAAGATCACCTGGGTGGTGGACGACGACGACCACATCGAGGGCCGCGTTCCCGCCAACGTCGAGCGGGTCACCGACGGCCGTTCGTTGGGCGAGCTGCTGCGCGCCGGGGAGATCGACGCCGCGCTGACCGGCAACGCCGGGACGGGGCGCGCGGGCGCACCCCGGGCCGGCTGGTCGGCGGCCACCGAGCCCGAGCCCGCCGCCGACGAAGGCCCCTACCCGCTGTTCCCCGAGGCCGGGACCCTCGCCGTGGACCACTACCTGCGCACCGGCGTCTACCCGCTGCACTCACTGATCGCGCTGCGCTCCGAACTCGTGGACGCCGATCCCGGCCTGGCGACCAGGCTCTACGCGGCGTTCGCGGAGAGCAAGCGCAGGCATCTCGCCGCGCACCCCGGGTGGTCGGCGGTGCCCCGGCTGGCCCGCCAGGGACAGCGGATCGGAGGCGATCCCGTGCCCTACGGCATCGCGGCCAACGAGCCCAGCCTGAACGCGATGGTGCGGTTCGCCAAGGACCAGGGACTGCTCGACCCCGGTTTCTCCACCGACCTGCGCTCGCTGTTCGCCGCGGGCGACTACCCGGACGCCTGAGCCGGCCCGTACCCACCACACAGAAGGGACCACCCCGTGGACGTCGTCGACGCGCACTGCCACATCATCTCCGAGGACCCGACCCGCTACCCCAAGGCACCGATCGGGGGGAAGCAGTCGGAGTGGGCCGCGACCCGGCCCGTGACCGCCGAGGGCATGGTCGCCCGCATGGACGAGACCGGCATCGACCAGGCCGTCCTGGTCCAGGCCACCACGAACTACGGCTACGACAACTCGTACGTCCTCGACAGCTCCCGGCAGCGGCCGGAGCGCTTCGTGGCCGTCGGCACCGTCGATCCGCTGCGCCCGGACGCCGCCGCCTCGCTCAAGGCGGCGGTCGGCGACGGCGGCCTGGCCGGGGTGCGGCTGTTCACCAGCGGCAGCACCGTGCCCACGCAGGGCGAGTGGTTCGTCGCACCGGAGACGTTCCCCTTCTGGGAGCAGGCCGCGGAACTGGACCTGCCGGTCTGCCTCCAGATGCGCCTCGGACCGGCGACCGGGCAACTGGTGGAACTGCTGGGGCGGTTCCCGGGCGTGAAGGTGCTCCTGGACCACATCGGCTACCCCGACATCGCCGCCTCGCCCGCGCGCGCCGGCTCCGAGGTCGCGGAACTCGCCGTACACCCGGGCCTGCACCTCAAGCTCACCCACCGCAACCTCGAACGGCTGCGGGACGCCGGCGAGCAGGCAGGTGACTTCCTCGGACCGGTCGTCGAGGCGTTCGGCGCGGGGCGGATCGCCTGGGGGTCGAACCTGCCGGCGGCCGAGCAGTCCCTGCCCGAACTCCTGGCCCTCGCCGAGGAGTTGCTCGCCGGGCTGCCGGAGCGGGACCGGCGGGAGATCTTCGCGGGTACGGCCCGGCGGCTGTATCCGGGGCTCGTCCGCGCGTGAGCGTTCGACCGCAGTCGTTCCGCTGTCGTCAGGGCCCGGCCACGCATCGGCCGTCCTCCCGCCGGCAGTCGTCCTCTCCGAGCAGACCCACAGGGTGATCATGATGGATTCCAACGGCTTCGACGAAGACGCGGGGCGGATGTCTCCGACCCGCCAGAGCCAGGCCTACGACGGACTGCGCTCGCTGCTGCTGTCGGGCAGCGTCGAGCCCGGCGCCCGGCTCACCGAGGCCGACCTGACCAGGATGTTCAACGTCTCGCGCAGCACCATGCGGGCGGTGCTGGTCCGGCTGACCCAGGAGGGCTACGTGACCAGCGAGGTCAACCGGGGCGTCCGCACCCGCAGCTTCTCGGTCGAGGAGGCCGCGGACATCCTGGAGGCCCGCGAGACGCTGGAGTCCGCCCTGGCGGGCAAAGCCGCCGAACGCGCCACCGAGGAGGAGATCACCCAACTCCGCGCCACGCTGGAGACGATGGAGGACTGCCAGTCCCGGGGCGACGCGACGGGCTACTCCCGGGGCAACCGGCGCTTCCACCAGCAGGTGAAGGAGGCCGCGCACCAGCAGACCCTGGCACGGGCGTACGACACGCTGCTGTACCCCCTGGTGATGCGCCAGTACCGCAACCTCTCCGCACCGCACCCACGGGCCGGGTCGCTGGAGGAGCACCAGACCATCCTCCTGGCCATCATCACCCGCAACCCGCCGGCGGCCGTCGCCGCCATGCTCCACCACGTCGCCTCCGCCCGGCACGCGCTGTTGCTCCAGGCGCAACAGAAGCGCACCTCCGCAACGGCGGCGGACGCATAGGGGCCCGCTGCCGTGGAACTGCCCACGCGCCCGCGACGCCCAGCCGGGCCGACCGGCGAACCGTCCGTCACCGACCAGAAGGAGAGACCATGCACCAGCCGGTGAAGACCGAAGCGGGCCTGGTAGCGGGCATCCCGGGACGGGACAGGTCGGTCACCGTCTTCCGCGGCATCCCCTACGCGGCGCCTCCGGTCGGGGATCTCCGCTGGAGACCGCCCCGCCCTCCGGTGCCCTGGACCGGGGTGTACAAGGCCGACCGCTTCGGCCCGATGTGCCCGCAGGTGCCGGGGTCCGAGCTGTACGGCAGCGGCCTGCCGATGAGCGAGGACTGTCTGCGCCTCAACGTCTGGACCGGAGCGGACTCCGCGGACGGGCAGCCGCGCCCGGTGCTCGTGTGGATCCACGGCGGCGGTTTCCGCGTCGGTACGGGCGCCACCCCGCGATACGACGGCGAGGCACTGGCCCGCTTGGGCGTCGTGGTGGTGACCTTCAACTACCGCCTGGGCGCCTTCGGTTTCCTGGCCACACCCGAACTCAGCGAGGAGTCCGGGCACCACGCCTCCGGCAACTACGGGCTGCTCGACCAGATCGCGGTACTGAAGTGGGTCCAGCACAACATCGCGCACTTCGGCGGCGACCCGGACCGGGTCACGGTCTCCGGGCAGTCGGCCGGCGCCGGATCGGTGAACTTCCTGAGCATGTCACCGCTGGCGGAGGGCCTCTTCCACCGGGCTGTCGCGCAGAGCCACGCCCGCCACTTCCGCGACCCCGAACTGCGCTATCTGGGGACGTCCTACAGGACCCTGGCCGACGCCGAGGCCGCCGGCACCCGCTACGCGGCGGAGCGCGGGGCGCGCACCCTCGAGCGGCTGCGGTCGCTGCCCTGGCAGCGGCTGGTCGACGGGAACGCCTCCGTGGTCGACCACGCCGTGGAGACGGGCGGTCCGGCGAAGCCACCGCTGTTCCGCCCGGCCGTCGGCGGCCGGGTGCTGCCGAGCGGCTACGCGGAGACGTACACCAAAGGCCTTCAGAACAAGGTCGGGTACCTGGCCGGGAACAACCTCGACGAGAGCGGGGCGGTTCCCGCCACGGCCTTCGCGGAGTACCGGGCGGCGGGCCGGAGGACCTGGCGGCCGGGTGCCCCGCCGGTCCATCTGACGCTGGCGGACTTCGTCTCCGCGTCCCGCATCAAGTTCGGCCCGATGGCCGAGGAGTTCCTCCGGCTCTACCCGGCCCGCACCGACGACGAAGCGGCACACGCCCACTGCGCCGCGGTGCGCGACAACGCCCGGATCTCCACCTGGCTGTGGGCGAAGGACTGGTCCGCGCGGGCGAGCCGTCCCGTCTACACGTACTTCTGGACCTACGCCTCCCCCGCGGGACACGACACCCGCCGTGCCTCCCACGGCTCCGAGATCGACTTCGTGTGGGGCAACCTCCACCCGGGCCGCGCCGAGTGGACCGACGAGGACCACGCCGTCGCGGAGACGATGAGCGGCTACTGGGCCAACTTCGCGGCGACCGGTGATCCCAACGGCCCCGGCCTGCCGCACTGGCCCGCATGGGCACAGGACACGCCGTCGGTCATGGAGGTCGGTGACCGTTTCGGCCCGATCCCGGTGGCGGACCCGCCCCGGTTCGACTTCTGGCAACGCTTTTTCCGTACGCAGCCCGCTTGGTGACAGGAGACCCCTCATGACATACGACAACTCGGCCACCTCCCCGTTCCGCAGAGGACCGCGACTGCGAGCGAGGCCCGGCAGGAGCCGCCGGCTCCTCGCCCTGGCCTCGGCCGCGGTGCTCGGCCCGGCTCTGCTCACCGCCTGTGGCGGCAACTCCACCACCACGACCTCGGACGGGCTCACCCAGATCACGGTCGGCGGCGGCGGCAGCATCTTCGACACACCGCTGCAAGTGGCCGACGCCAACGGCTACTTCCGCAAGCAGGGTCTGAAGATGAAGTTCGTGACACTGACCGCGGCGACCGGCCCCTCGGCGCTCCAGTCGGGTTCGGTGCAGTTCTTCGACAGCAGCCCCACCGGGTTCGTGTCCGCCCTCGCCAAGAAGCTTCCGCAGGTCGCCGTCTCCTCCGACGGCCTGGGCAACCCGCTCGGCCTGATCGTCAGCAAGAAGTTCGCCAAGGCCCACGGCCTGACCGCGAAGACCCCCGCCGCGCAGGTGGCCAAGGCGCTGGCGGACTCGACCGGCGGCGCCAGCTCGGCCAACACCAAGGCCGAGGCCGGCATCTTCCTCGACAAGTACGGCGTCGACCCCGACAAGAAGGTGAAGTGGGTGTCGCTGCCGAGCCCGGCCGCGGACAAGGCCGCTCTCAACACCGGCCAGATCGACTGGTTCGTCACCTCCGAACCGATCCCGCTACAGATCCAGGCCGAAGGCGACGGCATCGTGGTCGCCGACCCGGTCAAGGTCCCCGAGTGGGGTGCCGAAGAGGCCGGCTACGGACAGCTCGTGGTGGCACAGAAGAGCTACGCCGGCCAACACCCCGACATCGTCAAGAAGTTCGCCACGGCGGTTCAGCAGGCGACGGCGTACATGAACACGCACCTGAAGGACAGCGACGACACCACGGTGCTGAAGGCGGCGCAGAAGTCGCTCACCGGCGTGCCGGACGCCGTGGTGCAGAGCAGTCTCCAGCAGGTCGAATGGCCCACGGACGGCTCGATGGACGCCGCCGGCTGGAAGAAGACCATGACCTTCCTCGACAGCCTGGGAACGCTTCCCAAGGGCGCCGAGGTCACCACCGACGACTGGACCAACAAGTACCTGCCGTAAGACCGCCGGGCGTGCCGCACCGGCGAACCAGAAGGAGCAGACAATGGCGACTGCCACCAGTAGCGCGGAGAGCAAGACCGAGGTCAAGGTGGACCGAGCAGGAGGCGTCAGGAACAGTGCGTGGCGGGGGACCGCCCTGGTGGTGGTGCTGCGCCTCGCGGTGATCGCGCTCTGCCTGGTCCTCTGGCAGGTGATGAGCGGACCCGTCCTGCCGGAGTACGCCGTGAGCAAGCCGACCGACGTGTCGCACGCCCTGTGGAAGCTGCTCGGCTCGTCGACCGGGTGGACCGACATCAAGACGACGTCGTTCGAGATCGTGGCCGGGTTCGGGATCGGCGTGGCGATAGGCACCGTGATGGGCCTGGTGCTCGGCTCGGTCCCGCTCGCGGGCCGGGTGTTCGAGCCGCTGATCGCGGCCGTCAACGGCATCCCCAAGATCGCGCTCGCGCCGCTCTTCCTGCTGTTCTTCGGCATCGGCCCCATGTCGAAGATCACGATCGCGGCGGCGGGTGTGTCCTTCGTGGTCTTCTACAACATCTACCTGGGCCTACGGCTGCGCGAACGCGAACTCGTGGAGATCGTCCAGGTGATGGGCGGGCGCCGGCACCACGTGCTCAGCTACGTGACCCTTCCCACGCTGGCCGCGCCGTTCTTCGCGGCGCTGAAGACGGGCGGGCCGCTGGCCATCCTCGGTGTCATCGGCGGTGAGTTCATCGCCTCGACCGACGGCATCGGCCACGAGCTGTTCACCGCCGCCACTAACCTCGACGCCCCGACCGAGTTCGCGGGCCTGATCGTGCTGGTGGCGATGACGCTCATCCTCAACGGAATACTCACCGCACTGGACACACTCGCCCTCAAGCGCCTCGGCCTGGGCGACCGACGATCGGGCCGCAAGACCACCTGAGCGAGCGGCGGCGAGCAGGCGGACGGTCCGGCGGGCGGTCGGCGGCGCGCCCGGCAGCGTCAGCCGACGACCGGGCGGACCAGCGCGGCCCGCACACGCGACACGAGTTCCGGACGGTCGGCCCGGGACAGGATGACGCCCTGCGTGCGGTTCGCGAACTGGGCGGCGAGTTCCACCGCGATCCGCTCCCCTTCCTCGGCTGCCCCGTCACCGGCACGCTCAAGGCGCTCGATCAGCCCGGCGGGAACGCAGCCGTCCGGGAGTTCGTGACGGAGGAGTTCCGCCTCGGCGAGGGAGCGCAAGGGGTGCACGGTGGCGAGCACCGGTACATCGCCGTCGATCACCTCCAGCAACGTGTCCAGGGCGTTCTGTGTGTAGACCGGGCTCGTGACGATGAAATGCGCTCCGGCGTCGATCTTGCGGCGGGTCCGGGTGCGGGCGGCGGCCGAGAGTACAGGCGCCGCCCTGATCCGGACCCCGATGTCGAAGTTCGTGGCCGATTCCAGCCGCAGGCCGTAGCGGTCCGTGCCCTCGTTCAGTCCCCGCAGGAGCTCGATCAGCCCGACGGCGTCGACCGCCCACCGACCGTCGGTCTTCGACCGGTCGCCGACGGGTGGCGGGCTTCCGTTCCCGCAGATCAGCCGGGTGACTCCGCGGGCGTGCCCGCCGAGGAGGTGCGCCTGCAACGCCATCACGGTCCGGCTCCAGGTGGTCACCGTCGCGAGGGCGGGTGTCCCGGCACGGTTCTGGCACGCCGCCGCGAGGTCGATCGACTGGTTGGTGCTGGTGTAGCGCGGCCGTTCGGGCCCGGAGGTCGCGGTGACGACGAGATCGGCGCCGGCCGCGCGGACAGCGGCGGCGGCACCGGCGGCGGAGTCCCGATCGCCCGCCTGCGGCACGACGTACGCACCCAGCAGGGGGACACCTCGCGCGGCCACAACGTCCCTCACGCGTTGCCTCCCAGTCCGTTGACGATCTCCAGTGCCACCTGAGCCGCCAGCCGGTCGGAGTAGGCGCCGAGGTCGAGGCCGGTGATCTTCTCGGCCCGGTGGATGCGGTAGGCCACCGTGTTCGGGTGGGTGTGCAGCAGGGCGGCCGCGCGGCGCAGGCTTCCATTCTGACGGAAGTAGGCGGTCAGCGTCGCGCAGTAGTCGGTGCCGTTCGCTTGGTCGTGGTCGATGAGATCCCCCAGCATGTCGCGGGCGAACCCGGCCAGTTCGCCGGGGTCGTGCACGTGGGCCAGCAGTCGGTGCACGCCGAGTTCGGCGAACACGGTCACATCGGACAGCCCTGTCATCAGCCGGCCGACGTCGACGGCACGCCGGGCCTCCGCGTACGCCGTGCTGATCTGTACCGCTCCGGTGTGCGGGTCACCCAGCCCGGCGACGAGCCGTACCCCGGGAAAGCGTGCCGTCACGACCTCGCGGCACAGCCGGGCCAGCGCGATGAGCTGACGGGCGAGTGGGGCGTCGTCGTGACCGGGGACGAGCGCGACCACCTCGGCGTCGCGGTTCACGACCGTCGCGGCCGGGCAGCGCGTGGTGATCATGTGCTCGACCACGTCGGTCGCCGCCGGAGCGGGCGCACCGGTGGGCGAGTACGGCGCCGCCACGAGCACCCGATGCCGCTCGTCCGGTTCGATACCGAGGTGCCGGGCCCATCCCTTGACGTCGGCCTCGGTGCGGTCACCGACGAACACCAGCGCGTCGAAGAGTTCCCGGCGCGCGCGGCCGGCGGCGATCGCGACGACCCGACGGCGGCCGAGGACCACCGCGCAGACCATGGCCGCGTGCTCCGTCACCATGATCCGGGCGTCCTCGCCGGTCTCGTCGACGTCGTGACCGGCGGTCACCAGATGGGCCACCGAGTCGTCGCCGACGAGGATGGGCGCCACCACGAGCGACACCGCCGAGGCGCCCGAAGCGGGCAGGGAGAGGGCGCGGCGCATGTGCGCCGCCGCGGCGACCAGTTGTGAGACGGCCTCGGGGTCGGTGTCGAGCACTCTCGTGAGCTGCTCCTCACCGGCACGGCCGGACGCGCCCGCGCACAGCGCGAGCACCGAGAGCGAATCGTCGACCACCGCAGCCCACACACCGGCGCGTTCGGCCACGACGGTCACGATCTGTTCGAGGTCGCAGTCGGTCGTCGCCAGGCTGGAGAGTTCACCGCACAGAGCCATGACGTGACGGAGGTCGGCGAACTCGTCGCGCGGGGCGGTCATCGGGTGCGCGGCCCGGGGACGGGCGACGTACAACCGGCAGTGATCGTGGCGAACGCCTCCCTCTCAGAACCGCGGCGGCCAGGCCACCCTACGATCGATGCCGGGCCCGCGAAGGCCCCGCGCAGGCCGTTTCCGCCTGCTCCCACCGCACCGGCGCGGTGTTCGCCGGCTTCGTGACACCACTTTCCGCCAACGGGGCGGCCGCGGCACTGTGCCCGGCCACAAGCATCGGCCGCGTCTCTTTGGGGTCGGCGACCGTGCGCGGGCCGCCCCCGCTCTGCGAGCGTTTCACCAGGCCAAAAGCGTGGCTCTCCGCCGGGATCCGGTCGGACCCGGCTCATTCGCAGGACGGAAGGCGCACCGTGGACAAGGCGACACCCGAGAGTCTCCAAGCAGCGATCGATCGCGTCGGCAACGCCGTCGACCTCATCCGCAACCAGCCGATCAGGGCGTTCTCGCACGGCTTGGGTTTCGTCCCCGGCGAGTTCACCAACTGGCGTGAGGAGGCCCTCGCGTGGCACGACTCGTGCGCGCTGCTGGATCAGTCCCACCACATGGTCGACCTGTTCATCGAGGGTCCGGACACCGTCCGGCTGCTGGAGCACCTCGGCGTGAACAGCTTCGCCGGATTCGGCAAGGACAGGGCGAAGCAGTTCGTGGCCGTCAACCACGACGGGTTCTACATCGGTGACGCGGTCCTGTTCGGTCTCGACGACACCTCGGTCGACCTCGTCGGCCGGCGCACGGTGATCGACTGGGTCGAGTTCAACGCGCGCGGCGGCGACTGGGACGTGACCGTCGAGCGTGACCCGCAGTCGGTCCAGCGTGCGGGACGTCCGCCGAAGCTCTACCGGTTCGAGGTCCAGGGCCCTTCGGCCGGCCCGCTGGTGGAGAAGCTGACCGGGCAGCCGATACCCGACGTGAAGTTCTTCGGCATGACCACGCTGACGATCGCCGGCAGGCAGGTCCGGGCCCTTCGGCACGGGATGGCCGGGCAGGTCGGCTTCGAGCTGTTCGGCCCGTGGGAGGAGGGAGCGGAGATCTACGAGGCGATCCGGCGGTCGGGCGAGGAGTTCGGCATCAAGCAGGTCGGCGCCGTCGCCTACTCCACCGCCAACCTGGAGTCCGGCTGGATCCCCGGCCCGATGCCCGCGATCTTCACCGACGACAACCTCGCGGCGTACCGGGAGTGGCTGCCGGCCACCAGCGCGGGTTCGCTGGGCGGAAGTCTGAACTCGCCGGACATCACCGACTACTACGTCACGCCCCACGACCTCGGCTACGGACGGCTCGTCAAGTTCGACCACGACTTCGTGGGCCGCGACGCGCTGCGTGCCCGTGCCGGGGAACCGCACCGGCACAAGGTCACGCTCGTGTGGAACGCCGACGACGTCGCCCGGGTGTTCTCGTCGCTCTGGACACCCGGACCGACGTACAAGTACTTCAGCCTTCCCAAGGCGCGGTACGGACAGTTCCAGCTGGACTCGGTGCTGTCGGGAGGCCGCCGGGCGGGGGTCTCGATGGACTGCGGCTACGTCGTGCGTGATCAGGCCGTGGTCTCGCTGGCCGTCGTCGACGAGGAGATCGCCCGGCCGGGAACCGAGGTCCGGGTGCTGTGGGGGGAGAGCCCACGCTCGGCGAAGCCCACCGTCGAGCCCCATGAGCAGATCGAGATCCGCGCGACGGTCGAGTCCGCACCGCTCGACCGCTTCGCCCGGACGAAGTACCGCACCGCCCCGCAGGCCTGAGGTCACCAACTCGTCGGCGTGGAGGGCGACTTCCCTTCCTGCGCGACTCCACGCGTTCACAAGGAGCATCATGAATGTGGGCAGCACGGCGCCCGCGGCGGTGAGTACACCGCTGCTGGAGGACTTCTCCCTGGAGATGACCGGCAAGGACGTGGCCAGACTGGAGGAGGCCGCCACCGCCATCCCGCGGGGGACCCGGATCAACGTCACCTTCCTCGGCAACGAGGACCTCACCATGCGGCTGGCGGCCGCGCGCGCGGTCAAGCGCCTCGGTTTCGTCCCCGTGCCGCACATATCGGCCCGCCGGCTCGGCTCCCAGCGGCAGTTCGAGGACTTCCTCGCCGGTCTCCGGTCGGACGGCACCTGCGACAACGTGTTCGTCGTCGGGGGCGACCCCCACCGGCCCGAAGGCCCCTACGACGATTCCTTGTCGCTCATCAGGACCGGACTGCTCCAGCGGTACGGCGTTCACCACGTCGGCATCAGCGGCTACCCGGAGGGCCATCCCGCCATCCCCGGTGGCGTGCTGTGGTCCGCCCTGGGTCTCAAGGACTCCGAACTCGCCGAGCGGGGGCTGAGCGGCGGCATCACCACCCAGTTCGCGTTCGACGTCGACCCCGTCCTCGCCTGGATCGAGGCGGTGCGCGAGCGCGGCATCACGCTCCCCGTCCGCATCGGCGTGCCGGGCCCGGCCGGGGTGCGGCGCCTGATGTCCTACGCCGCCCGGTTCGGGGTCGGCGCCGGCGCTTCCGTCGCCAAGAAGTACGGTCTGTCGCTCACCGGTCTGATGGGAACGGCCGGACCCGACCGGTTCCTCCGCGCCCTGGCCGACGGCTACGAGCCGGGCCGCCACGGCGAGGTGAAGGTGCATTTCTACACGTTCGGCGGGCTGCGGGCGACCTCCGAGTGGGTCACCGGATTCCGGAAGGAAGCCCTCGCATGACCACCGCCAAGGCCGCGCCCCCCGCCCGGCGGACGACGGCGGCCGAGGCGCCCGCCCAGCAGGCCTCACTGATCGTCAAGGGAGCCGACGCCACCGGCATCGTCGCCGCGATCACCTCCCGGCTCGGCGAGCGCGGCGCCAACATCGTGTCCCTGGACCAGTACTCCGACAACCCGCGGGACGGCACGTTCTACCAGCGCGCCGTCTTCGGACTGGACGGGCTCCGGGCCGCCCTCCCCGGCATCAGATCCGCCCTGGACGAACTGGCCAGCACATACGGCCTGACCTACACGCTGCGCGACATGTCGGTACCCAAACGGGTCGCCATCTTCGCCTCGAAGTCCGACCACTGCCTGCTCGACCTGCTGTGGCGCCACCGGCAGAGCCAACTCCCGGTCAGTATCGCCATGGTCGTCTCCAACCATCCCGACACCGCCGAGGACGTACGCGGTTTCGGCATCCCCTTCTTCCATGTCCCGTCCATGGGCCCCGACAAGTCGGCCGCCGAGGCGGAACACCTCCGGCTGCTCAAGGGCAACGTCGATTTCGTCGTCCTCGCGCGCTACATGCAGATCCTCTCCGCCGACCTCATCGAGCAGGTCGGTGTGCCCATCATCAACATCCACCACTCCTTCCTGCCGGCCTTCATCGGCGCCGGCCCCTACGCCAAGGCCAAGGAACGTGGCGTCAAACTCGTCGGGGCCACCGCCCACTACGTCACCCCCGACCTCGACGAGGGCCCGATCATCGAGCAGGACGTCGTGCGCGTCACCCACGCCGACACCGCCTCGGACCTCGCCCGCCGCGGCGCGGACGTCGAGCGCGCGGTGCTCTCCCGGGCGGTGCTCTGGCACGCCGAGGACCGCGTCATCAGGGACGGCAACCACACCATCGTCTTCACCTGAGGGCCACCCCACCGCGACAGGGCGAGGTCCGGTTCCTGGCACCGGGTGAATCGCTCGCCGACAGAAAGCGGTTCGGCACCATGACCATCACGATCACCACGATCACCATCAACGGCACGAAGATCGCCCGTGCCATCCGGGCCCGGGTCGCCGAAGACGTCACGCGCCTGGCCGCCACCGGCATCGTGCCGGGCCTGGCCACGATCCTGGTCGGTGACGATCCGGCGAGCACCGTGTACGTCGCCGCCAAACGCCGCGCCGTCCGTGCGGCCGGCATGCGCGACCTGCACCGCCACCTCGCCGCGAGCGCACTTCAGGAAGAGGTCGCCGCCGTCATCGACGAACTGGCCGCCGATCCCGCCGTGTCCGGCATCCTCCTCCAGTTTCCGCTGCCGCCACAGCTGACGGCAGCTCCTCTCATCGATCGCATCCCGGTCACCAAGGACGTCGACGGCCTCACCACCGCCAGTGCCGGCCTGCTCGCACGCGGCGAACGCGGACTGCGTCCCTGCACCCCCAGCGGAATCGTCCGACTCCTCGACGCCGAGGGCATCCAACTCAAGGGAGCGCGCGTCGCGATCGTCGGCTGGGGAGAGCTCGTCGGCCGTCCTCTCGCCCAGCTTCTGCTGCATCGTGGGGCCACGGTCACCGTCGCCCACGAGTTCACCACCGACCTGGCCGCCATCGCCCGCCCCGCCGACATCGTCGTGGTCGCCACCGGTGTACGCGGCCTCATCGGCCCCGAGCACATCAGCCCCGGCACCACCGTCATCGACGTCGGCATCCACCGCACGCCCACCGGCCTCCACGGCGACGCCCGCACCGCCGAACTCCGCGGTATCGCCGGGCGGATCACCCCCGTCCCCGGCGGGGTCGGCCCCATGACCATCGCCATGCTCCTGGCCAACACCCTGCGCGCCGCCGAAGGGGACACCCGAACGAGACCCCGTCCCGGCCCGACCGACCGGTGTGGGGTGCCGGTGTGACGGGCCCGTCCCTCCACCGGAACCCGCCACACCCGAAAGAGAGACAGCCATGGAGACCATGGAGGCCATGGAGAGGGCGGGACGCAGGACATGCCCGACGACACTGTTCGCGGCGGCAGGGACACGCGTACCCCCGCCGGCTCGGTCACCGTCTTCCGGGGCGTGCACCATGCCGCTCGCGCGGTCGGCGAGTCGGGCCGGCTACGACGAGACCTGCGTCAAGGTCACGCAGACCGACGTCCGCTCCATCGCGGGCAAGAACCTCGGCGAGTCCGGCGCCCCCGGAGGCCGCGTTCGCCGTGCGCCGGATGGCATACGGGAAGGGAGGGCGACCGGAGACACCAAGTGCGCGCAGACCGCCACCCGACCGACGTACCCGTGCGCAGCGTGCGTCGCACAGCTCCGAGACCGAGTTCGTGTCCGACACCCGACAGGCATGATGACAGGAGATCTGATGACGTATCGCACCCCGCACGTCCGCGCTCCGCGCACGTTCCGCACCTCCCCCGGCACCCGGGCCCTGGTGGTGGTGAGCGCGGCCGCGCTCGGCGCCACGCTGCTGACCGCGTGCGGCGGCGCCGACTCGGGCTCGGGCTCGGGCTCGGGCTCGGGCGGCACGATCACCGTGGGCGTCGGTGGCAACATCTTCGACATACCGATGCGCGTGGCCGAAGCCAACGGCTACTTCGCCAAACAGGGCCTGAAGGTCAAGTTCGTGACCCTGACCGCCGCGACCGACACCTCGGCACTCCAGTCGGGCTCGGTGCAGTTCCTCAACGACAGCCCCACTGACTTCCTTTCCGCCGTCGCCAAGAACCTTCCGGAGACCGCGATCTCCACCGACGGCGGCGGCAACCCGCTGGGGCTCATCGTCAGCACCAGGTTCGCCAAGAAGCACGACCTGACCGCCGACACGCCTGCCGCGGAGGTCGCCAAGGCGCTGGCCGGATCCACCGGCGGCTCCAGTTCCGCCAATACCAAGGCCGAGGCGGGCCTCTTCCTCAAGGAGTACGGCGTCGACCCGGACAAGGTGAAATGGGTCTCGCTGCTGAGCGCGGCCGCCGACAAGACCGCCTTGAAGAGCAACGAGATCGACTGGTTCACCACGTCCGAGCCGACCCCGCTGGAGATCCAGGACTCCGGAGACGGCGTGGTGGTCGCCGACGCGACCAAGGTCCCGGCCTGGTCCAACGCGAAGATCGGGTACAGCATTCTGGTGGTGGCCCGCAACAGCTATCTGAGCGGGCACGCCGCCACCGCCAAGAAGTTCGTCACCGCGGTGCAGCAGGCGACCGCGTACATGAACGCCCACCTCGGCTCGCCCACGGTGCAGAGCGTGGCGCGGAAGGCACTGCCGGGCGTGCCGGCGAACGTGATCAGGTCGAGCCTGCCGTTGGTCGACTGGCCGGCCGACGGCGCGATGAGAACGGCGGGCTGGAACACCACCCTGGCGTTCATCAACTCGCTGGGCACACTGCCGGGGACGGCCAAGGTGACCTCCGACAACTGGACCGACAAGTACCTCCCGTAGAACGGTGGGGGCGAGCCGGAACAGGGCGGGAAGGAACGGACCGCGGTCGCCGCCGCCGGCAACGTCGCGGGCAGGACCGGGTCCGAGTCCGGCACCAGCAACACGTGTTCACGGCCATCGCCGTGAACATCGAAAGTTCAGGCAGGGCTCTTGCGACGCCCCTCCCCGAAAGCAACCACGATGGTGTGGAGGCTGGGGCCGGAGCAGGAGGTGCCCACACGTGCTGTGCCGGTCCTGCACAGGTCCGCCGCTGCCTACCGTCGGCGCCGTTCGCAGCACTCGCCACCGTGACCTCACGCGTCCACGCCGTGTTCGCGGTGTCGGTGCACGACCAGCGGCGTGGCCGCGGGGTCGTACTCGGCGCACAGCCGGCTGCCGATGAGCAGGGTGTGGTCGACGAGTTACATGGTTTGTTCCAGGCGACAGGCAAGCGACGCAATCGCGTCCGGCAGGACGGGGACGCCGCCACGCAACTCGTAGGGAACGTCGTCGAAGCTGTGGGACGGGTCTCCCTGGGCGAAATGCTGCAGACACTCCGCAACGGGTCCTTCGAGTTCGGCGGGCGGGAATCCGGACGAGCCGCCTCTTTAGGGATCCGGCCTCCGGCCGCCCCGGGCCATGCCTGATGATGGGCAGGCCATGAACCCGCTCCGTACGACGACGCACCACGCGCCCCTGCCCGCCCTCCGGGCGGCGGTGTTCGCGGTCGTCGGGACGGTGTTGGGGGTCAGCGCCCATCACCTGGTCGACGACGGCCCGGTGCCGTGGCGGCAGAGCGCGACAGCGGCGGCGGTGTTCTTCGCCGTCGGCCTCGCCGGGGCACGGCGTCCCCGTTCGCTGACCGCGGTGGTGGCGACGTGCGGTGCCGCGCAGGGTGGACTGCACCTGTGGCTGTTGGCGGAACACGCCGATGGTTCACCGACGATGGCCATGCCCTCGCACCTGCGTCACCCGGCCGACGCCCACAGCGCCTGGCACGAACGGCTGCACGCCTCGACGGCGATGACGGTGGCGCATGTGCTCGTGGCCCTCCTGGTCGCCGTACTGCTGCACCGCGCGGACGCCGTCTGCTGGTCGGTCGCACGCGGGCTGACGACGGCCGTCGACCTGGTGCGGGCGCGGATCGCCGTGGCGCGCTCGCTGCTGGGTGAGCGGCAGATTCAGGCCGGGTCCGGCATGCGGGGAGCCGTGGCCCTCGCATGGCTGGACCGGCCGCCGCTCCTCGGGGCGGTCCTCATGGACGTGGTGGTACGGCGGGGCCCTCCCCAGGCAGGGCTCGTTCTCGCCAACTGACCATGCCGGAGCGGCAGTTCACAGAGCCGCCCGACGCTTTCCCCATGCCTGGAGACACCGCACCCATGTTCCGTGCCACGAAGCAGCACAGCACCCTCCGTCGCCTGACCCTGGTGACCGCGGCGACTGCCACCGCCGTTCTTCTGACCGCCGGCCCGGCCTTCGCCCACGTGGAGGTCGAGTCGGACAAGGCTCAGGCTCTCGCCGAGAACGTCGAGATCAGTTTCGACGCCGAGTCGGAGTCCAGCACCGCCGGGATCACCGAGATCCGGGTGGTCCTCCCCTCGGGCATCGACCCGGCCGCCGTGACGTACGGCGAAGGCCCCACGGGCTGGAAGTTCACCGCCTCCGCCGACGGCTACACCGTCAAGGGCCCGGCCGTGAAGACCGGTGTCAACGCCGAGTACTCCGTCGTCGTCAAGCAGCTCCCCGACGCCAAGGAGCTGGCCTTCAAGACGCTCCAGACCTACGGCGACGGGCACACCGACCGCTGGATCGAGCTGGACGAGAGCGGCGAGAACCCTGCCCCGGTCCTCAAGCTCAAGGCCGCCGCACCGGGCGCCAAGCCGGCTTCCTCCCCCTCCCCCAGCGAGTCCGCGTCGCCGACGCCGACGACGCCTGCCGAGGAGGCCACCGCCTCGCCGTCCACGGAGGCCGCCGCCTCCGACACCGAGAAGGACGACGACGGCGGGCTGTCCGCCGGAGCCTGGATCGGCATCGTCGGGGCGCTCCTCGCCGTGGCCGCGATCGCCGTGTTCGTCGTACGACGACGGGGTGCGGTGCAGGAGTAAGCCAGAGCTGAACCCTCGATGAGCCGTGCGCCTCTCCACCCCGGCGTCCGGGGTGGAGAGGCCCTGGCCCCGAAAGCGAGCAGGAATCTCCTTCGGGCAACCGCGCACCTCGGAACTCCCTGCGCCCGCGCTGTCCTCGCCTGCGAGAGCCTGTGACCGCACTCGCAGACCAGGGCTCTTTCCGTGCGGGCCTCCGCTGTCGCCTCGCCCGGTACGCCACGACGGCCGTCGCGAGGCGGGGAGCGGCGAACGCGGTGCCACAGGTGAACCGCATCAGGGGCCCGTAGGTGGCCGCCGCTTGGATGCCGGTGAAGCAGAGGCCGGACACGGAGGACTGGAGCCCCGCGTCGAGCTGCGGGAAGCCGGCGGTGCGGGTGATTCCGGCGCGCAGTTCGGGGGCCGGGAAGTCCAGCCCGTCCAGGCGGACCTGGTAACCGGTCGCGGCCAGCACGTGCTCCGCCGCGACCTCGTGGGTGCGGCCTCGCCGTCCCCCCGTGGTGAGCAGGATGCCGTCGTCCTGCCGTCGCGCGCCGGCGATCCGCTCTCCCAGCCGCACGGGTACGACTCCGTCGAGGCGCGGCTTGAGCCACCACGACCCGAACGGACCGAGCACCCGCTTGACCAGCCGCAGCCGCGTGGCAGCGGGCAGGAAGCGGAAGGCGGCGGCCTGGTGGACGACACCGTACAGCCCCCAGGAACGCCCGAGCGGGGTGTCGGGCTGCCAGTACGGGGGCGGAGTCGGCCCCGCGCCGAACACCAACCTCTGTGCCCGCACCAGCAGTTGGACCCGCGCACCGGCCTCGTGCAGCAGCGCGGCGCTCTCCTGTGCCGACCATCCGGCACCCACCACGACCACCTCACGCCCGGCGAGCGGCTCGGGGACGTGCGCGACGCCGTCCGTACCGCTGGCCACCACCACGGCCGCCGCCCGCAGTTCCTCGCCCGAGGCGAGCTTGAGATGGAAGGCGTCGGCCTGCCGGTCGACCCCGAGGACCCGGACCTGCTCCACCTCGGGCACCAGTTCCTCGGCGAACCGAACACTTTGGCACTCAGGCCGCGCGCCTTCAGATGCACGCCGAGAGCCGCCGCGCGAGCGGCGGCCGGGAGGAAAAGGGCGGACCACGCAGGACGACCGTGTCCGCGAGGAGGACCCGGAACGGAACGCCGGGCGTCGGTCCCGCCTAGGTGCGCCACCCGGCGCGGACGGCCACGGTCAGACCGACGGAAGCACCGATGGGAGCGAGCAGCCGGCGCATCAGCTCACGCAGCTTCTCCCCCTCGCGCCCCGCGACGTAGAGCACGCGCCGACGGCAGGTGTCCACACCCCGCAGCAGCACCGCACACAGCACTGTCAGCAGCACATGCGCGATCACCGCAGGCCGGCCCGCGTGCACGGAGGACGGCCACACCGCGTGCGCCGGCACGGAGATCGCGTCGTCGGACCGTACGAACCAGTAGCCCACGACCAGCTGTGCACCGGCCGCGAGAATCAACTGCCGTACCAGCGGCTTGTCCTGTCCCGCGCCGGGCAACGCGACGCCGAAGAGCAGACAGACGGCGAGGCCCCGTACCAGCCGCGAGGGGCTGGAGTCGAAGGCCAGGTGATGGACAGTGCCGGCGACCGCGGTCCCGAGCACGGAGAACAGCCCCGCGCGGGCAACCGCCACCGGCACCACCCGTGGCCCTCGACCACGACGGCGCACACCGGACGCATCCACCGAAACCCCCACGGCCCGGCCACCATGGGGCGCCGGCCGCGCCCGTGTCACCACCGCGTCCGCCACCGACCGTCGATGACACGCAGTCGCTACGGCCGGACCGGACTACAGCCGGACCGGACTACGGCCGATCCGGGCGCGCGCCTTGCACGTATCGCAACCAGGGACGAACGTCTCCGCGGCCCCGCACCTCGAAGCCGGCCTCCGTGACGAGTCCGTCGAGGAGGTCCACGCGGTAGTCGGCCATGACGTGTCCGGCGCTCGCGGTGACCAGGAGTCGTACGGCCCGGGTGCGCGGCGGCCGGAAGTCGGCGACCAGGAGTCGCCCGCCGGGGCGCAGCACCCGGTACATCTCGCGGAGCGCGGCCGGGCGCACATCCTCGGGCAGGTGGTGGACGGCGAGGCTGGTGACGACGACATCGAAGGAGGCGTCGGACACGGTCAGCGCCTCGGCGACGCCGGTCCCGTACGAGCAGTGCGCCTCGCGTGTCCTGTCGCGGGCGTACTCGATGACCTCGGCGGACGGGTCGACGCCCAGCACGGAGCCGGTGGGGCCGACTGCCCTGGCCATGCGCCGGGTGAGGTAGCCCGTGCCGCAGCCCACGTCCAGGACCCGGTCACCGGGCCGGGCTCCGCTCAGGCGCGCCAGACGGCCGTACGCGTGCGGGCGCATGCCGCCGAAGCAGATCGCGCCGCACAGTTCGTAGCCCCGGGCGTGGGCGATGGTCAGGCCCTCGGTGTCCGGATGCGGGTGTCCGTGCTGGAGAAGCTGTCCGAGATTCTTCACGATCGAGCCCCTTACTTAGTCATGACTAAGTCCGTGTTCGTAGATTAGTCACGACTAAGTAAGGGTGGCAAGAGGCCGTACCATGCGGGTGTGAGCGAGTCGACGAAGCGGACACGGCGCAGCACCGGACGGGTGCGCATGACCCCTGCCGAGCGCCGGGAGTCGATCCTGACCGCCGCCACAGAACTGTTCGCCGACACCGGCTACCAGCGCACCAAGGTCTCCGCCGTGGCCGCCCGCGTCGGCGTCAGCGAACCGGTGGTCTTCCAGAACTTCGGCACCAAGTCCGCGCTGTACCAGGCGGTCCTGGACCGGGCTGTCTCCCACGTTTGTGCGAGGCTCACCGAGGCGGTGGAGGCCGGCCGGTCCGTGACCGACCTGCTCTCCGGCTTCCTGGAACCGGAGCACATGGTCCGCTTCCACTCCAGGGGATCGCTGGGCTTCCTCTTCGCGGACGCGTTCACGCTCAGCGGCGAGCCCGAGTTGCGTGACGCGGTGGGGGCCGCGCACCAGCGCTTCGCCGGCACCTTCGCGGAGCTGGTCCGCGAGGGGCAGCGGGAGGGCGCCCTGCGCCGGGATCTCGACCCGGACGCGGCGGCCTGGTGGCTGATGTCCCTGCTGCACGCCCGCACCTTCCGAACGGCCTTCATGCCGGAACAGCAGGCTCTGGAGGGCCAGTTGGTGGCCATGACACTGGACACGCTGACCGGTTCCTGACCGGCTGCCCCATCGGGCTCTGGCCAACGGCGCGGTCCGTGGGGACGATCCACAGACGAGCAGCCCCGACGCAACGGCGGTCAAGGAGAGTCCCGATGAAGGCCATCGTCCAGGACGCGTACGGATCCGCCGACCGGCTGCACCTGAGCGACATCGACCCGCCGGTCCCCCGCGACGACGAGGTACTCGTCCGCGTGCGCGCGGCCGGCGTGGACCCCAGCGTCTGGCACCTCATGACCGGGCGGCCCTACTTCGCCCGCCTCACTCCGCAGATCGGTCTGCGCAGGCCCACCCATCGCGTGCGGGGATGGGACGCCGCCGGGGTCGTGGAGACGGTCGGAGCGCGGGTGGCGTCCCTGAAGCCCGGGGACGAGGTGTTCGGCCAGTGCGAGGGCTCCTTCGCCGAGTACACGTGCGGCAAGGCCGAACAGCTCGCCCCCAAGCCGACGGGCCTCACCTTCGAGCAGGCCGCAGCCCTCCCCGTCTCCGCCGTGACCGCGCTTCAGGGACTGGACAAGGCGCGTCCGGGCCCCGGCCAGGAGGTCCTGGTCATCGGCGCCTCCGGCGGAGTGGGCACGTACGCCGTCCAACTCGCCGTCCACTACGGCGCCCGCGTCACCGGCGTCTGCGGACCCACCGGAACCGGCCTCGTCCGCTCCCTCGGCGCCGACGACGTCATCGACTACACACGGGAGGACATCACCGACCGGCCCGTCCGCTACGACTTCGTCCTCGACGCCGCCGGCAACCGCCCCCTCTCCCGCCTGCGCCGCGTCCTCACCCCGCGCGGCACCGCCGTCTTCGTCGGTGGCGAGGACGGCGGCCCCGTGTTCGGCGGCACGGACCGGTGGGTGCGCGGCCTGCTGCTGTCCGTCTTCGTGGGGCAGACACTCCGCCCGGTGATCGCGGCCATCCGTCAGCAGGACCTGCTGAGGCTCACGGAACTCACCGAGGCCGGCGCGATCAAGCCTGTCCTCGACCGCACCTATCCGCTGGCCGAGGCCGCCACAGCGGTACGGCACCTGGAGTCGGGACATCCCCGGGGCAAACTGGTCGTCACCGTCTGAACAACTCGGTTGCCCCCGACAAGCGGGAGACGATCAGCACGGCGTTGCCGGGCCTGTCGAGACCCTGGGGGACACGGTTCGGGTCGGTGGGCCGGAGTTTCCACCCGTCGTGCAGTTCGGCCCGGACACGGCGGGAGGACCGGAAGGCGTGGGCGTCAAGAATGGTGAGTGGTTCAGTGACACCGGGGCCGCCTTTCTCCAGTCCCTGGTGGACGCCCTGTTCACGGAACGCTTCACGGTGTTCCTCGACCTGGCCGCCACAGCAGCGAAACTGCCCGACCCGGCCCAGGCCCTACGGCACTACCTGCTGGCGGCGGCGCGGTGGCGGTCCGAGGACCGCGCCCTGGAGGTCATCCTGGCCAACGCGAGCGTCGACACCGGCCCCGTCGCCCGCACCCGCGACCAGCTCGGCCGCCTCGTGGACGGCCTCGCCGAACGAGCGGTACGTGCGGGCGCGGTCCGCGAGGACTTCGCCAGCGCCGACGTCTACGCCTTCCTGTACATGATCGGCGCGGTCGCCGACCGCACACACGACGTCGCTCCGGACGCCTGGCGCCGCTACGCGGAGGTGCTGATGGTGGGCTTCGGACTGGAGCCGTCGCCTACGGCACACACGTCGGCGATGACGGACGACGAGCTGCTCGACAGCCGGCCGAAGCCCGCGGAGGGGCAGGGCCAGCACGCCGGGGGGCGGCACCGGCGGGGCCTTCGGCGTGCCGGCCCTGCCCCGTCTCCTCGCCGCCCACACCGACGTCGGGGCGTGGGCGGCGGACCGCGTGACAGTCACCGGCGGCTGAACCGGCTCAGTGGTCGAGGGCCAGGTGCAGGGCGAGGAGATCCTTGCCGTAGTCGTTGCCGTTGGGGGTGCGGATGATGGCGTGGATGTGCCGCTGAGTCATCCCGGCATCCCAACCCGCCGCCTTTCCGATGGGCCCGAGGTCCTGCGAGTCGAGCTCGATGAGCAGGACGGGGCTCTGGACGCGGTAGTACATCGGTACGTCGTCGTCGGTCGCGCCGTGCCAGGAGAAGTAGGTCTCGTCCTTGTGCTTCCTGACCTCGGCCATCTTGACCCTGGCATGGCCCTCGTCGATGTTCCCGACGAACAGCTCGACGATCCTCCACAGCTTCGCCAGTTGCACGGGGGTCAGGTTGGCGCCCTTGATGCCCTCGTACGGCATGACCGCGTTGTCCGAGTACGCGCCCGCCGTCAGGTCCCGGTCGCTGGTGGCGGTCGTGGTGATCGCGACCTTCTGCTGGGCCGTGCTCAGCGAGCGCACGAGGTCGTAGCCGGCGGCGAGCTCGTCCTCGAAACTCTTCAGACCCTCGTACTCGCTGTCGATGCCGTAGTCGGCGACGCGGGGCTCGGTCCCCATGAAGGTCGGGGTCATGACGACCTGGTCACCGAGAACGAAGTAGTTGATCACCAGGTGATGGCCCTCGAACTGCCAGCCCCACGGCTCCGTGTCCGACGGCGTTCCCATGATGGTGAGCCAGTACAGCTCGTCGTTGAACTGATCGGTCTCGCCGACCAACTGCCCTCCGTAGAGGTTGAGATGACGCACCTTGTCGGCGTTCTCGAGCCCTCGGGCACTCAGGCCCGCCTTCAGGATCGCCATCGCCTTGGCACGCTGGGCCGTCGTCATGTCCTGGAGACTCAGGCCCGCGTCCCGGTCGCCGTCCACATTCGTCCACAGGCGCCACTGGTCCTGCGTGTAGTCGGACGTCTGGACGGGGAAGGCCACGGCCTCGCGCTGCGCGGCCGTGAGGGAGGCGAGCCACTTCTTGGCCGCGGCCACGCTTCCCCTGGTGGACACGCCGGTCCGGTGGATGCGGTAGAGGTCGTCGATCACGGTGCCGTCCGTGGTCACGCCCACGAACGCGTCCTTGACGCCCGGGGCACCGCCGCCGCCCCCGCCGGCGCCACCGCTCGGCGCGGGCGAGGGAGAGGCGGAGGCGGAGGCCGACTCCGTGGCCGCCGACGCGGCCAACGACTCGTCCGACGACGCGTCCGACCGGGACACCGCGACCATCGTGCCGAACGCGGCGACTCCCGCCGCGGCGAACGCCCGCGTCATGAACCGGCGTCGCGACGCGAATGCGGGTGACCCCGGCTCATGACGACGGTGTCCGTGGACATGCTGACCCTCGTGGTTCTCGTGGTCAGGGCGTGGTTCGGTCACGGAGTGCTCCTCTGTTGGTCTCGTCCGGCCTCACGACAGGTGGCGGCCTGCGCTCTCGCCAAGGGAAGGTACGTGCGAGACCTGTGCAACGAGTGTCAGAAGCTGTGCCGCACAGGTTCCGACAAGGGCCTTGGACCTGCGGATAGACACGGACAGATGCCGAGACGGTCGACGAACCTGAGGCGAACCTGGGGTGTGTCGCCGCGTGATTCCCAGCGGATCCATAGGCGCCGAAAGTGTGCGGGAGTGGGGCAGCGCGGCAGAGCGACGGCAGTCCACACCGCGCGCGAGGCTCATCACCAGCGTGAAGCCCGAGGCCGACAAGAGACCTGGGTACGCTTCCGATCACCACCACAGAGACACGGTGAAGATGAACCCGAGAGAGCCACACCCGACAGCGTTGATGCGGATCCCCGAAAGGGATGTCAGTTCGCGCGACATCAGATGGCTCGCTGAGGTCGATATCGACCGTGCGGCGCTGGAGGAGCGGTGGGGCGGGGCGGAGACCGCCTGCGACAGCCTCGCGGAGTGGCTCTGCTTCGCCTTCTCTCCGACAGAGGGGGAGGCGCTCCTCCTGCTCCGCGAGGTGGAGCATCCTCCCACGCCTCGATTCGGCCTGAGCGTGACCAGCGGCCTCTTCTCCGCGTCCGCCGCCGAGCGAATCGTCGAGGCACTGGGGATCGCCGGGGCAAGAGTGACCCAGGTGAACGCAGACGCCACCTCGTAGGACCGAACCCGCCCCGTGCGCCTCTCCGGAAGGAAATGCGGCACCCTTTTCCGTGCCTTCCGGAGGGCCCCGCGCGTCAGACGACGGCAAGTACGACATCACGTACTCCTACTGGACCGGCTGCGGATGCCGGAAGGTCTGGCCACCCGGACCCAATTGGTCCGCACTCAGCACCGCTTGCCCTCGACGCCCCATCGATGCTCGCCACCGTGGCAGGGTCTGGCCTGCCCGACAAGGCGCCCGACACCCCATCAGAACAAGCGTCACGAGCGTCATTTCAGCGTCAGGACATCGCCCGCAACTCCCACACCGCACATAGAGCACACGTGCGATCAATGTGCCTTCGGCGAGGGACAGTTCACCGCTGTAGTCGATCCACGCCAAGCAGATAGGCAGGCGCGGCGGGTAACGGCCCGGGTCATCGCACCGGCGATTCCGTACGGTCAGCAACCTGTAGCGTCGCCGTTCTCGGGCATGGAGCCCTTGACGCGCTTCAGTTGCTCGGGGGACAGCGGTTGTCCCCACAAGGCCAGCGTCCACTGCCAGTTGCCGTCCTGCCAGCGGTGCACGAAGGCTTGCGGGTCCGCGACCCAGCCGGGCTCGAGGGGCGCGGTGTCCAGCTGTTGCCTGATGAGCACCGCCATGACGGGCGTCGCTTGCGGTGCTCCGTCGTTGTACAGGTCGATCGCGAGCACGCCGGTGGCGAGGTCACCGTCGAACACGTGCGGTTCGAAGTGCCCACGGCCGCCGGGCCAGAAGGCCGGAACGGGCAGCGCCTCCTCACCGTAGTGCGCGGCGAGCTCGTCGCGTCGACGCTGGTGGGCTTCTTCCACCTCTGCCATGGCATCGCTCCACTGGAAGCGGCTGTCCGGCAGCTCTCCGGGAAACTCCAGCTCCGACAGCTCTTCCCGGTATCCGGCCTCTTTGACTTCGGCCGCCAGAAGGATGCCGGTCCGGGCGTCGACGACTACGTACAGGGGGTGAGGGACGGAAGACGTTGTCAGAGTGACAGCCCAGGCATCCCGTCCGTCGTGGCGTACCGCCGTCGGATCGCCCTGGCTCGTCGCCTCTGTCAATGCCGGGCCGGGCACGGGAGTGATCAGGCGGGCCGGCTCGGGGGCGAGGTCCCACGGGAACTGCGCACCGAATGCCAGCCCGTGCGGCGCGTCCTCCGCTCGGGGGCCCTCATCCGGTTCGCGCACGTCGAGGGAGATGTCTCCGTTGCCGTGGTCGAGAAACCAGTCGTGGGGAGGACGGTAGGCGAAGCGTGTGGAGGTACGGACCACGCTGGCGGGAGGCCAGCCGTGTCCGTTGTCACGCCGGGGCTGGATCGAGGTGTGAAGGCCCACTACGGGGGGTTTGGGCGAGCGGGTCAGCAGGTCCCGCAGCTCGGTCCAGTTCACTGTCTCCGTCCTCCGCCGTACACTGGCTCAACTGCCGTCGCCGGTACCGTGGCACAGCCTCGTGGTCGTGTCGGCCGAAGTTCTTCACGATCTGCTGCTTGTTCACGGCGACACCGGAACCGTGCCCCTGCGCCCCGTCGCTCTTCCACGTCGAACAGGTCTCGTCCGAGGCGTTGGGGATGTTGACACCGCACTCGTAGAAGTAGTCCATGTGGAACTGGGACGACCCCGTCCAGCGGCTGCCGTAGAAGGTGATCTCCCAGTACTTCGACGTTCGCCCGCGCACGTACTCCTTGATGGCGACCTTGACCTGCTGAACGGGGCGACAAAACCTTCCGGCAGGGGCTGGCCGGAGAAGTGCCGACCTTCGTGCCTTGGGAGTTCTGAGGCTTCGCGGTGTCTGCCGAAGCGGCGCCTGCGAAGGATCTACCGAGCGTGCCATAGCCGGTTCACAGCTCGCACACGACGCGCCCCGCACACACCTGCATCCCGGCTGGAGCCGCAGGGCAACTTTCCACTCGTGCCAAGGGCGGTGCCACGGCTCCGTCCCACTCGTCACAATCCTGCCGTCGAAGGAGCCCGCCCCACTCGTCCGCATCAAGCGCGTCTGTGTCGCTGGTCGACTCTGGTGGCGACGAGACTGGGCTCCCTCTGACCAGCGCAAGCGGTCAGACCCCTCGCCATCACACGGCCAAGGACCTCCTGGTGAGTTCCCTGTGTTCGATCAGGCCTGGGTGCCTCGGTGGCCGTCCCGTAGGTGCGGCTACGCCGCACCAGAGCCGCCAGCTGCCGCGATCGCCTGGCTCCGACTCGCAACTCCTTCCGCAGAGTTCCGCCCGACGCGGGGCGCTGGTGAAGCTCTCGATGCCGGGCATCAAGCAGCCGAGCCCGCACCACCAACGGGTCGTCGTCATCGTGCAGTTGCTCGCTCTTCGCCTGCCCCTTTCGCCCTCCCGCCGCAACGTTCGCCGCGAGGGAGACCGCGATGCCCAGAAGGAACGCGGACCACACCGCGCCTCGGGCACTGCGAGTGTGGGTCCCAGAAGGCTTCAGCAGACCGACCGTGGCCGCCCCACCCTGCAACGCGAACTCCCGCTGATGAACATACGAGGCGTAGGCCGCGACCCCGGCAACCACCAGGGCACACAGAGGACGGATCCACGCATCGAGATCGACGCCTCGGCTCCTCGTCGTTCCCTCCCGGGAGTCGGTGACATCACTCATCAGACCCACCGCCGGAACGCCATCCCAGTGCACAACGCGTGCACACTTCCACGGAAACTCCCGGGAACTCCCAGGTAGAAGCGGGAAGCCCCCAGACACAGGAAAGGGCTCCGACCGGCCCATAAGACCAGGTCAGAGCCCCAGCGGCAGACGAGCCGGGCCGTACGCCGGGTTCTGTGTCCGGGAGGACCTCACGATCCTCCCGGCGACGGCCATCCATCTAGGACCGGTGTTGCCACCGGCCTCGTGCGGTCTACCCGCGGACTCGGGCGGGCAGCCCTCGAACGTCCGCGCAGAGCCACCCTTCTTACGAAGAGGCGGCTCCTTTTGACCTTGCTCCGGGTGGGGTTTACCTAGCTGCCCAGGTCACCCTGGGCACTGGTGGTCTCTTACACCACCGTTTCACCCTTACCCGGCGCCGAAGCGCCAGGCGGTCTGTTTTCTGTGGCACTGTCCCGCGGGTCACCCCGGGTGGCCGTTAGCCATCACCCTGCCCTGTGGAGCCCGGACGTTCCTCGGGAAGTCCCCCTAGGGGCACTCCACGCGGCCGTCCGCCCGGCTCGTCTGCCGTGTCGACCATGCTACCGGGCGGGCGCCGCCCCTCGGACCGACGGCCAGACCCGCCGCCCCCGTCGGATC
>NZ_JBLTJC010000028.1:0-53676 GCF_048158785.1 Streptomyces colwelliae
ACCGAGCACCGCGCGACGCCCGTCGTCATCGGCCTGGCCGTCGTCACCGGGGTGGTCCTGGCGCTGGCCGGTGTCGGCCTTGTCGGCCACGGTGACGTTCAGGGTGAACTCGACCTGCCCCGCCGTCTTGTGCGCCGCCTTCTGGAAGCCGATGAGCGCCCAGGTCTCGAGATGCGGCAGTTCGTACGTCTGCCCCGAACCCTTGAAGCCGAGTGCGCGCAGACCGGGAGCTATCCGTGCGCGCATCAGCGATGCGAACGCCTGCTGCGCGGTGGGCGCGGAGCCGTCAGCCATCGGACGGCACCACGCCGATCGGGCAGGACACCCCGGTGCCGCCGATCCCGCAGTAACCCGCCGGGTTCTTGTCGAGGTACTGCTGGTGGTACCCCTCGGCCGGATAGAACACCCGCCCCTCCGCCGGGAGGATCTCCGTGCTGATCGTGCCGTAGCGCGACCGCGTGAGGACCCGCTGGTAGGCCGTGCGGGACGCTTCCGCCGCGGCTGCCTGGTCGGGGGTGTGGGTGTGGATCGCCGAACGGTACTGCGTGCCCACGTCGTTGCCCTGGCGGAAGCCCTGGGTCGGGTTGTGCGCCTCCCAGAACGTCCTCAGCAGCCTGTCGTACGAGATCAGCTTCGGGTCGTACACCACCCGGACCGCCTCCGTGTGGCCGGTCAGGCCCGAGCAGACCTCCTCGTACGTGGGGTTCTCCGTGTAGCCGCCCTGGTAACCGACCAGCGTCGTCCACACACCGACCGGCAGCTGCCAGAACGTGCGCTCCGCACCCCAGAAGCAGCCCATTCCGAAGTCGGCGACCTCCAGGTGCCCGGGATAGGGGCCGAGCAGCGGGGTGCCGAGAACGGCATGGCGATCGGGGACCGTGAACACCGGCTCGGGCCGGCCCTGCAAAGCCTGTTCGGGGGTTGGCAGTTGGGGCGTACGACTGTGCAGGAACATACGATCTCCAATCGGGCCGCAACGAGGGTCCGCACCCGCTGAACGGGCGAGACCCTCCGAGAATTCCGCCCGGTCAGTGCGGCAGGCTCGCCGGACTCCCGCCGTTCGCCTCGTACCCCGCCACCGCCAGCGCCCGGTAGACCGCGAACTCCGCCGCCGGGTCCGGGGACAGGGTCCAGGGAAGCGCCCCGACGTGGCCGTCGATGTGTATGAGCTGGTTCATCGCCTCGGACCAACGCTCCGCGCGGACCAGGAAGAAGACCAGGAGATGGCGGACGTGCGCCAGCATCGGGTCGTCGGGGCGGGCCGCGTGGACGGCGAAGAGCGCGCCGTGGATCGCCTTCTCGACGACCTCGCTCTGGTAGAAGCTGCGGACCAGGTTCACCTCGGGGAGGTGCTCGAAGACCGCGAAGAGCGGCATCGCCGTGAGGAGGGAACCCTGCGGAGCCCGCGCGGCGGCCGCCTCCGCGAACGAGTTCGCCAGCTCGCGCGAACCGTGCCACTTCTCGCACCAGTAGTGCAGCGCCGCCAGATGCGCCCCCATGTGGGCCGGCGCGCGGTCCAGGATCTTCAGCCACAGCAGCTCGAACTCTGGCTGCGGATACGTCAGTCCGCGGGCCACCGACAGCTCGACGATGTACGGCACCGGGTCACCGGGGGAGAGGAGCGCCGCCTGCCCGCAGGCGTCCCGCGCCTCCTCCATGATGATCCGGAACTCGTCCGTCCCCCGCGTCGCCGTACGCCACGCCTGCTGCACCAGGAACTCCGCGTGGACGGCCGCGCCGCCCGCGTCCTTCGGGTGCTCGAGCCGCCACACCCGCAGCCACTGCCCGCCCGGTGTCTCGCTGACCCCGCCGGGCCGCTGCTGAAGCTCCAGCGACGCGGCACCCGCGAAGGCCTGCACGCGCTGCCAGCGCAGCTCGCCCGTGATCTCGGTGCCGGCCAGCAGCTGCATCGCCGCGCGGTAGTCGTGCGTGCGCTGCACCAGGTCGAGGACGTCCAGCAGGTCCTGGTCGGGGCCGGGCATGCGGATGTCCAGCTCCTCCTCGCGCACGAAGCCGTAGGTCGCCGGGTCCGCGGCGTCCGGGTGGCCCGGCGAGACCTGCTCGATCGCCCCGCGCCTGCGCCGCAGGAACGGGACCAGCACGAAGCCCATCATGACCAGCGCCATCAGGACCCAGAGAATCTCCATGCCTCAAGCGAACCAGACGCGTCCGACAATTGGCGAACCCGGCCCACCACCCTGTGGAAAACCGCCGCTGCCCCGGCGCACCACCCTGTGGAAAACCTCCGGATCGTCGTCCACCCCCCAGGCGCACTACGCTCGGGGCTCATGAGCGACAGGCACATCAGTCAGCACTTCGAGACCCTCGCGATCCACGCGGGCAATACCGCCGATCCCCTGACCGGCGCGGTCGTCCCGCCGATCTACCAGGTCTCGACCTACAAGCAGGACGGCGTCGGCGGTCTGCGCGGCGGCTACGAGTACAGCCGTAGCGCCAACCCCACCAGGACCGCCCTGGAAGAGAACCTCGCCGCCCTGGAGGGCGGCCGCCGCGGCCTCGCGTTCGCGTCCGGACTGGCGGCCGAGGACTGCCTGTTGCGTACGCTGCTCAGCCCCGGCGACCACGTCGTCATCCCGAACGACGCGTACGGCGGCACCTTCCGTCTCTTCGCGAAGGTCGTCTCCCGGTGGGGCGTCGAGTGGTCGGTCGCCGACACCAGCGACCCGGCGGCGGTACGGGCCGCCATCACCCCGAAGACCAAGGTCGTCTGGGTGGAGACCCCCTCGAACCCGCTGCTCGGCATCACCGACATCGCGGTCGTCGCGCAGATCGCCCGGGACGCGGGCGCGAAGCTCGTCGTCGACAACACCTTCGCGACGCCGTACCTCCAGCAGCCGCTGGCCCTCGGCGCGGACGTCGTCGTGCACTCCCTGACGAAGTACATGGGCGGTCACTCGGACGTGGTCGGCGGCGCGCTGATCGCGGCCGACGAGGCGCTCGGCGACGAACTGGCCTACCACCAGAACGCGATGGGCGCGGTCGCCGGGCCCTTCGACTCCTGGCTGGTGCTGCGCGGCGCCAAGACGCTGTCGGTGCGCATGGACCGGCACAGCGAGAACGCCACCAAGATCGCCGACATGCTCACCCGGCACGCACGCGTGACGCGCGTTCTCTACCCGGGCCTCCCGGAGCACCCCGGCCACGAGGTCGCCGCCAAGCAGATGCGGGCCTTCGGCGGCATGATCTCCTTCCAGGTCGAGGGCGGCGAGGAAGCGGCCGTCGAGGTCTGCAACCGCGCCAAGGTGTTCACGCTCGGCGAGTCCCTGGGCGGCGTCGAGTCGCTGATCGAGCACCCGGGACGCATGACGCACGCGTCCGTGGTCGGTTCGGCCCTGGAGGTCCCCGGCGACCTCGTACGCCTCTCCGTGGGCATCGAGAACGTGCAGGACCTCCTGGAGGACCTTCAGCAGGCGCTGGGCTAGAGGACCCGCGGCCGGCACTGGGCCGGCCGACAGCGGGCCAGAGGTCCCGTCCAGCCCGCCAGGGCCAGGGCAGCCGGGTCCTCACCAACCCGTCAGCGGTGGAGTCGTCTCCGACGGCGGCTCCACCCAGGGATGGACCATCAGTGCCCACACGGTGAACGCCACGAGCGCAGCCCACAGCAGCATCCACATCAGCCGCCGGGCGGCCCGTCTGCGGCGCAGCATGCGGCCGCCGCGCCGCACGATGTCCGCGTACAGCTCCGGCGGCACCTGCGGCGGAGTCCGCTCCATGATCTGCCGTACGGCAGCCTCCCGCTGGGGTCTGTTCACGCGCGCGTACCTCCGCCCCACGGCCTCATAGGCCCCATAGACCTCATGGGCCCTATCGGCCTCATGACGGCACCACCTTGGCCCCGCCCACCTTCGGTGCCGGACCGCGCGGCGGGTGCAGCAGCGTCGCCGTCGCCCGCTCGCAGATCGTCCGGACCCGTTCCGTGGGGAGGCCGAGCAGCGCGGCGGCCTGTTCCTCGGCGACCCCCTCGTACAACCTGAGGACGAGGATCAGCCGCTCCTGGGGCACGAGGGCGCCCAGAGGGCTGTCGGGGTGGGGGCGGGCCCGGCCGAGACCGCCGTACTGGTGCCAGGCCGCGCGGGCGAAACGGGTGGCCAGGTACTGGCGGGCGCGGTCGTACGGGTCCTCACCGCGCAGCCGGTCCCAGCACGCGTACGTGTGTGCCAGGGACAGCGTCAACAGGCGCCGCGCGCGCGGGTTGTCGTCCGGGGCCTCGGCGGTGAGCAGCGTGGCGGCATGCAGCAGCCGCCCTGCCGCGCCCGCGACGAACGCCTCGAACTCCCGGGCCCGGCGGGCGCCTTGGGACGCCTGCCGTTCTCGCACCGCGCCGTCTCCCCCCTGAAGGACCCGGTTTCATATGAGGCCAGGGCCGTCGCGAGGTCAAGAGTTCGGTACGAAAGGCGGGAGTCGGGCGCCACGCGCGTGTGCTCGCGTTCTTTCAGGAACCGGCGCTCTTCAAGAAGCCGTGCTCTTCAGGAACCCGCGCTCTTCAGGGATCCATGCTGTTGAGGGACCCGCGTCCTCAAGAAGCCGACGGTGTCTCTCCGCCCGGGACCGCCATCCGTGCGGAGAGGGCGCTGTTGAAGCGTGTGAGGAGCGTGCAGAACGCCTCGCGCTCCTCCGGCGCCCAGTCGTGTGTCAGCTCGTCCATCAACTGACGCCGGGACGACCGCACTTCCTCCAGCCGCGACTGTCCGCGCGGGGACAGCTGAAGCACCACCGCGCGGCCGTCCTCGGGGTGCGAGGTGCGCTTCACGAGCCCGGTGTCGACGAGCGGGGCCACCTGCCGGGTGACCGTCGAGGAGTCGATCCCCATGCTCGCGGCGAGCGCCTTGACGCCCATCGGACCTTCCTTGTCCAGGCGGTTGAGCAGCAGATACGCGGCGCGGTCCATGGAGTTGCGCACCTGGCCGACTCCGCCGAGCCGGGTCTGTTCGGCACGGCGCGCGAACACCGCCACCTCGTGCTGCAGCGCGTCGAGGAGACCGGGTTCACCGACGGTCGTCATGTCCATCGACATTTCAGGTGTTGTGGGCATGGCCGGGGGCTCGCTTCATGAAGGGGGTGCTGGATTGGGGGACAGAGTACGCGGCCGGAAGGCAGGCCGTACCGGGGCTGCGCAAACCAGTCTCGGAGCTTGGTCACAACCGTGGCGTGCGCCTGTGAACTGCGATGCTTGAGTCATGAGCTACAGCACGGCTGACTCCTTGCGACCCGTCACCCTCGACGATGTGCGCGGCGCCCAGAAGATGCTCATGGGCGTGGCGCGGGTGACCGCGATGGAGGGCAGCAGGCATCTGACCCAGCTCGTCGGCTCGCCGGTGCACTTCAAGTGCGAGAACCTCCAGCGGACGGGTTCCTTCAAGCTGCGCGGCGCCTACGTCCGTATCGCAGGACTGCTCCCCGAGGAGCGTGCCGCCGGTGTCGTCGCCGCGAGCGCCGGCAACCACGCCCAGGGCGTCGCCCTCGCCTCCGCGCTCCTGGGCGTGCGCTCCACGGTGTTCATGCCCAAGGGCGCGCCCCTGCCGAAGATCAGCGCCACCAAGGAGTACGGGGCGGAGGTGCGCCTGCACGGCCACGTGGTCGACGAGACGCTGGCCGCCGCGCAGGAGTACGCCCATGAGACGGGCGCGGTGTTCATCCACCCCTTCGACCACCCGGACATCATCGCGGGCCAGGGCACGGTCGGCCTGGAGATCCTGGACCAGTGCCCCGAGGTGCGCACGATCGTCGTCGGGATCGGCGGCGGCGGGCTCGCGGCCGGTGTCGCGGTCGCCGTGAAGGCGCTGCGGCCCGACGTACGGATCGTGGGCGTCCAGGCGGCGGGCGCGGCCGCGTTCCCGCCCTCGCTGGCGGCCGGGCGCCCGGTGTCGATCAAGAACCCGGCGACGATGGCCGACGGCATCAAGGTCGGCTGCCCCGGTGAGGTGCCGTTCGGGATCGTCGCCGAGCTGGTGGACGAGGTCCGCACGGTCAGCGAGGACGAGCTGTCCGCCGCGCTGCTGCTGTGCCTGGAGCGGGCCAAGCTGGTCGTCGAGCCGGCCGGTGCCAGTCCGGTCGCGGCGCTGCTGAGCGATCCGCGGGGCTTCGAGGGACCGGTCGTCGCGCTGCTGTCCGGCGGGAACGTGGACCCGCTGCTGCTCAACCGCATCCTGCGCCACGGCATGTCCGCGCAGGGCCGCTACCTGGCCGTGACGCTGCGGCTGACGGACCGGCCGGGGGCCCTCGCGACGCTTCTCGGGGTGTTGTCAGTGGTCGACGCTAACGTCCTGGATGTGAGCCACGTCCGGACCGATCCGCGGCTCGGACTCACGGAGGCGGAGGTCGAGCTGCATCTGGAGACGAAGGGGCCGGTGCACTGCGCCGAGGTCGGCCAAGCCTTGCGCGACGCGGGCTACACGGTCATCGACTGAGGTCAGAGGCAGTCCGCCGCTCCCCCCGTCACCTGTCCTGTCACTCGTTCGAGAAATCCGTTGAGGGACGCGATACATCGCGTTATGGTGTGTCTCGTGTCGCCCTTCCTGTGAAAAACGGGAGGCGCAACAACATGCGCAAATCTAGGCTTTTCGAAGAATCCCCGACGACGTGGAGACTGATATGCCAGGCGCCATCTATGCCGAAGGCCTGGTGAAAACCTTCGGCGATGTGAAAGCTCTGGACGGCGTCGACCTCGATGTCCCCGAGGGCACCGTGCTGGGCCTGCTCGGGCCCAACGGCGCGGGCAAGACGACCGCCGTCCGCTGTCTGACCACGCTGCTGCGCCCCGACAGCGGCAAGCTGGTCGTCGCCGGCCTCGACGTGCTCAAGCAGCCGAACGAGGTGCGGCGCTCCATCGGCCTCTCCGGCCAGTTCGCCGCGGTCGACGAGTACCTGACCGGCCGGGAGAACCTCCAAATGGTCGGCCAGCTCTACCAGATGAAGGCCAAGGACGCGAAGGCCCGGGCCGACCAGCTGCTCGACCAGTTCAACCTCGCGGACGCTGCCGACCGTACGGCCAAGACCTACTCCGGAGGTATGCGCCGCCGGCTCGACCTGGCGGCGGCACTCGTCGTCTCCCCGCCCGTGATGTTCATGGACGAGCCGACCACCGGCCTCGACCCCCGCAACCGCCAGATGCTGTGGGAGGTCATCAAGCAGCTCGTCTCCGGCGGCACGACACTGCTGTTGACCACCCAGTATCTGGAGGAGGCCGACCATCTCGCGCACGACATCGCGGTGGTCGACCACGGCCGCGTGATCGCCCGCGGCACCTCCGATCAGCTCAAGGCCCGCACCGGCGGCGAGCGCGTCGAGGTCGTCGTGCACGAGCGCGACCACATCCAGATCGCCTCTGAGGTCCTCCTCGGCTTCGGCAAGGGCGAGACCACCGTCGAGGAGCACACCCGCAAGCTCACCGTGCCCGTCACCGGCGGCGCGAAGCTCCTCGCCGAGGTCATTCGCGAGCTCGACTCCCGCGGCATCGAGATCGACGACATCGGCCTGCGCCGCCCCACCCTCGACGACGTGTTCCTGTCCCTGACGGGCCACCTGGCCGAGGAGAAGGCCGAGGAGAACGGCACGGACGCCGGCCAGGACCCCAAGGACCGCAAGCACAAGAAGGAGGCCGCGAAGTGAGTGCCGTCACCGATGCCGCGCCGATCGCGGCGCCGAGCAGCGCGCTGGGCCAGTCCGTGCACGACTCACTGGTCGTCGCCAAGCGGAACTTGATCAGAATGTCCCGGATTCCCGAAATGGTGATTTTCGGGCTGATCCAACCCATCATGTTCGTGGTGCTGTTCACCTACGTCTTCGGCGGTTCCATGCAGATCGGCGGCAGCACCAGCGCCACCGACTACAAGAACTTCCTGATGGCAGGCATCTTCGCGCAGACCGTCACGTTCGCCACCGCCAGTTCCGGTGCGGGCATCGCCGACGACATGCACAAGGGCCTCATCGACCGGTTCCGTTCGCTGCCCATGGCGCGCGGTGCGGTGCTGACCGGGCGGACGCTCGCGGACCTCGTGCAGACCGCGCTGACGTTGCTGGTCCTCGCGATAGTCGCCCTGCTGGTCGGCTGGCGGGTCGGCTCGGACGGGGACACCAACGCCGGGAAGGTCCTCGGTGCTTTCGGGCTGCTGCTTCTGCTCGGGTACGCGTTCACCTGGATCGGCGCCCTGATCGGGCTCAGCGTCCGTACACCCGAGGCGGCCACCTCCGGCGGGCTGATCTGGCTCTTCCCGGTGACGTTCATCTCGAACGCGTTCGTGGACACCAGCAACATGACCCCGTGGCTGCGCCACATCGCCGAGTGGAACCCGTTCAGCGCCACCGTGCAGGCCTGCCGGGTGCTCTTCGCTAACCCGGGACAGTCGCCCTCGGACGCCTGGCCCATGGTGCACCCGGTGTGGGCCTCACTGATCTACTCGCTGCTGATCATCGTCGTGTTCCGGACGCTGGCGGTGCGGAAGTACCGCTCGGCGACGGCCTGACGAGGCACGCGAGGCGCCGGCCCGAGCATGACGAAACCCCCGGCGCCGCAAGGTCGCCGGGGGTTCGCCGAAAGCCAAAAGCCGAAAGCCGATATCCCAAAGAAGCCCAAGGAGGCCGAAGCCAGATGCCTCAGGTCAGCCGTTGTACGGCTCGGCCTTGAGGATCGTCACCGAGGCCTTCTTGCCGTTGGGCAGCTCGTACTGCGCTTCCTCGCCGACCTTGTGGCCGAGCACGCCGGAGCCCAGCGGGGACTGCGGCGAGTAGGTCTCGATGTCGGCGCTCGCGTACTCGCGCGAGGCGAGCAGGAAGGTCGTGGTGTCGTCCTTGTCGCCGTCGAAGGCGATCGTGACGACCATGCCGGGCGCGACCGCGCCGTCCGTCGACGTCGGAGCCTCGCCGACCTTGGCCTTCTCCAGAAGCTGGGTCAGCTGGCGGATGCGGAGCTCCTGCTTGCCCTGCTCCTCCTTGGCCGCGTGGTACCCGCCGTTCTCGCGCAGGTCGCCCTCCTCGCGAGCGGCCGCGATCTTCACGGTGATCTCGGCGCGCGCGGGACCAGACAGGTACTCCAGCTCGTCCTTGAGCTTGGTGTACGCCTCCTGCGTGAGCCAGGTGACGTCTTCGCTGGTCTGGGTCACAGGTGCTCCTCGTAGGTACTGGGAATACAAAGCATCGCCCTACCCAGAAGAATGTTCCTTCATGGAAGGGCGAAACCACGAGCCTAACAATTCAACGGCGTCAGGGGGAGGACATAAGCCGTCAGACATACGTCAACGCTGGTCAGCGCCTACGTAACGAGGGTGACGTCAGTCGGAGTGGCAGCCCAGCAGCTCGGCCGTGGTGCCCCTGGCCGTGGTGCGCAGGGTGACGACCCTGTCGATGCGGGTCGCGGAGCCGCCGAAGTGGAAGTCGGCGCGGCCCACCTCGGACTGGTCGGCGGCCTGGGAGCGCAGGGTGCAGTAGCCCGTGGTCCCGGAGTCCTTGTGGACCTCGAGATGCACCTTGACCTCGTTGCCCGAGGCCTGGAAGGTGATCACCTCGGCGCTGATCTTGGCCTCGATGACGTAGTGGTAGGCGAAGTACCCGACGAGGGCGAGCAGCATCGCCGCGAGGACGGCACCGGCGATCCTGAGCTTGTGGTCGGCACGCTCGTCCGACGAGCGGCCGTAGCGGCCCTCGGGCAGTCGCGTACTCGCCGTACTCATGATCGTCCTTTCGGCAAGGGGCCCTTCAAACCGGCCCCCGGAATTATTCGCCCCCGGATTCGGTCACTATAGAAGCGCCGATCGCACCCCAGGACACCGGGGCGCCGACTTACTGAGGATTGAGTCTTGACTGACCAGCTGCGACTGATGGCCGTCCACGCGCACCCCGACGACGAGTCGAGCAAGGGCGCGGCCACCATGGCGAAGTACGTGTCCGAGGGGGTGGACGTGCTGGTCGTGACCTGCACGGGCGGGGAGCGCGGCTCCATCCTCAACCCGAAGCTCCAGGGCGACACGTACATCGAGGAGCACATCCACGAGGTGCGCAAGAAGGAGATGGACGAGGCCCGCGAGATCCTCGGCATCAAGCAGGAGTGGCTCGGTTTCGTCGACTCGGGGCTGCCCGAGGGCGACCCGCTGCCGCCGCTGCCCGAGGGCTGCTTCGCGCTGGAGGACGTCGACAAGGCGGCCGGCGAGCTGGTGAAGCAGATCCGCTCGTTCCGCCCGCAGGTGATCACCACCTATGACGAGAACGGCGGTTATCCGCACCCCGACCACATCATGACCCACAAGATCTCGATGGTGGCGTTCGAGGGCGCGGCGGACACCGAGAAGTACCCGGAGTCGGAGTACGGCCCGGCGTACCAGCCGCAGAAGCTGTACTACAACCAGGGCTTCAACCGTCAGCGCACCGAGGCCCTGCACAAGGCGCTGCTGGCGCGCGGCATGGAGTCGCCGTACGAGGAGTGGCTCAAGCGGTGGAACGAGTCGGGGCACACCGAGCGCACGCTCACCACGCACATCCCGTGCTCCGAGTTCTTCGAGATCCGCGACAAGGCGCTGCTCGCGCACGCCACGCAGATCGACCCCGACGGCGGCTGGTTCCGGGTCCCGATGGAGATCCAGAAGGAGGTCTGGCCGACCGAGGAGTACGAGCTCGCGAAGTCCCTCGTCGATACCTCCCTCCCCGAGGACGACCTCTTTGCGGGCATCCGCGACAATGCCTGACATGAGCTCAAGCGCAGCCCTGGCAATGACGCACCTGGTCCCCCTCGCCGAGGTCGACGAGAACAAGGTCACCCCCGGCGTCCTCGGCTTCATCGTGTTCGCGGTGATGGCCCTGGCCGTCTGGGGACTGATGAAGTCCATGAGCAAGCAGATGAACAAGGTCGACTTCAAGGAGGGCGCGGACCCGAAGGCCGAGTCGGCCGCCGAGTCGAGGGCCGAGTCCGAGTCCGGGGCCGCCCCGGCCGATTCCAAGGCCAAGCAGGGCTGACCCGGCCGGTGCGGGGAGGTCAGGGGGTGCCGGACACCGTCACCCCCATCACCTCCCGCGCATGCCGGCTCGGCACCATGCCCAGCCGCCAAGCCTGCCAGCCCGCCTCCAGGTTCACGCCCCGCTCCAGCAGCAGCTGGTACGCCTCCACGTAGTCGTCGAGTTTCTCGTCGCGGTGCGGGTGGCCGGTGCGGGACAGCTGGGCCAGTTCCTCCTGGGCGACCGCCGTGCCGACCTCGACCCCGCCGGGGGCCGCGTACGGCAGGAGCGTGGAGCGCAGGAAGCGGGCCCAGTCCTCGCCGCGGTGGTCGCCGTACGAGGTGAACAGGCCCACCGCCTCGTCGCACAGCGTCAGTGCCTGTTGGGTACGGGCGTTGCCCGCGTCGACGACCGCGAGCTCCAGGCAGGTCCAGGCCTCGCCGTGGGCGACGCCGATGCGCTGGAAGTCGGCGCGGGCGTCGACCAGGAGCTGGCGGGCGAACCCGGAGTTGCGCAGCGAGCCCGTCTGGGCCGCGCGCTGGTCGCGGGTCACGCGTGCGGAGTGGTGCCGGGCGCAGGCCAGGCCGTAGACGTCGCGCATGCGGGAGAACATCGTGCGGGAGCGTTCCAGTTCGCGCACCGCGAGGTCCAGGTTGCCGGTCTCCTCCAGGGCCTGGCCGAGGTAGTAGACGGTCCAGGCCTCGCCGCGCGCGTCCTCGTTGTCGCGGTGCCGGGCGGCCGCCTGGCGCAGGCCGTCGACCGCCGGGGACGGGTCGCCGGCGACGAGTCGGGCGCGGGCCAGCTGGGTCAGGGCCCAGGCCTCGCCGCGGGCGTCGCGGGTGCGGCGGTAGAGGCCGAGGGCCGTGGTGAGTTCGGACTCGGCGCGCGGGATGTCGCCCATGCGCAGGCCGAGTTGGCCGAGCTGGAAGTGGGCCCAGGCCTCGCCGTGGACGGACTCGCCGGCGCGGTGCAGGACCAGGGAGTCGGTCAACAGCCGCATGGCCTCGGGGAGTCGGCCGCGGTCGCGTTCGACGGCGGCCAGGGCGTGCATCGTCCAGGCGCGGTCCGTGGCCAGTTGGGGCGGGGCCTGGAGGTCGAGGGCCTCGCGGAGTTTCGCCGCCGCCTCGGTGAGGTTGCCCTGGTGGTGGAGGGTGATGCCGAGCGAGCACAGGGCGCGCGCGGCGCCCGCGTCGTGATGGGCCTCCATGTAGAGGTCGACGACGGAGGTGAGGGTGGTGCGCGCCTTGTCGAGTTCGCCGAGCTGCCGGGCCGCGATACCGGTGCGCCACTGCACCGAGCGGACCAGCAGCCCCTGGTCGACGGCCTGCGCCAACTCGCTGATCTCGCCCAGGCGGTAGAGGTCGCCGCGCAGCAGGCAGTAGTCGCACAGCGCGCCCAGCAGATTCAGTACGGCGCCCTGGTCGACGCCCTCCGCGTGCCGCAGCGTCGAGGTGATGAAGCTCGACTCGTCGTCCAGCCAGCGCAGCGCCTCGTCGAGCGAGGTGAAGCCGTGCGGGCCGAACCGGTCCGAGCGCGTCGACATGTTGCCGTCGACCAACCGCAGTACGGAGTCGGCCAGTTCGCCGTAGTTCACGATCAACCGCTCCTGCGCGGCCGTACGTTCCGAGGACTCCTCCTCGTCGAGGAGGCGGGCCTGGGCGAAGGCGCGGACCAGGTCGTGCAGGCGGTAGCGGGTGCCGCGGACGTGGTCGATGAGGCCCGCCCGGGACAGGGCCTCCAGTTGGCGGGTGGCCTCCGTCTGGTCGGTGGCCAGCAGGGCGGCCGCGGCCGCCGCGCCCAGCGAGGCCCGGCCGGCCAGCGCCAGTCGGCGCAGCAGCCTGCGGGCCTGGTCCGACTGGTCGGTGTAGCGCAGCCACAGGGCCCGCTCGACCGGTTCAACCGGGCCGTACGCGGCGAGATCCGTGGCCAGCCGGCGCGGTGAGCGCGGGCCGAGGGACGAGCCCGCGATCCGCAGCGCCAGCGGCAGCCCGCCGCACAACTCCCTGATCCGGTCGGCGGATTCGGCGTCGTAGGGCTCCGAACCGTCCTGCGCCGCCGCGCCCAGCAGCTCCTCCGCGCCCGCCGCGTCCAGCGACTCCACCGGCAACTGGTGGACCCAGGCGGCCAGTTCGGCGGGCAGGTCGAGGGGCTTGCGGGCGGTGACCACGACCAGGCTGTCCGAGCGCTCCGGGATCAGGGTCGCCACCTGCGCGACGTCGGAGGCGTCGTCCAGGACGATCGTCACCGGCAGGCCGGTCAGGTGCTGGTGGTACAACTCGCCCAGCCGCTTGACCTGTTGGTCGGGGGAGGAGCGCTCGCGGAACAGCAGTTGCTCGCGGGGCGCGCCGAGCCGGTTCAGCAGGTGCAGCAGGGCGTCGCGGGTGGGCAGCGGCGGCTCGCCCGGGCTGTCGCCGCGCAGATCCACCACGCAGGCGCCGCGGAAGTGGTCCCGCAGATCGTGCGCGGCCCGCACCGCGAGGCTGGTGCGCCCCGAGCCCGGCGCGCCGTGCAGGACGACCACGGTCGGCCGGGTCTCCGTACTCGCACGGGCCGCCTGTACCAGCTGCCGAATGCGGGCCAGCTCCACCCGCCGACCGGCGAACGCGCCCACCGCGTCCGGAAGTTGACCGAAGGACTGCTCCAGCACACTCCGCCTGCGGGCCGCCGCGCTCTTGTCCGCGCCGCGCAACCGCGGCCCCGGCTTCCGCGTCGGCCCGGTGGACGCGGCGAGCACCCGCTGCTGGTCCAGGAACGGCCGGATGCCCCGTACCTCCAGCGCCGTCAGCCACTGCAACCGCAGCTGCTCGGGGCCGCCGGGCTGGCTCACGGCACCGGCGCGGTGATGCGCGGCCGGCAGATGCGAGGCGGTCACCTTCACGACGGTGGCCGCCGCGCCCACGACGCCGACGGTCACGCCGGCGCCGAACGCGGCGCCGGTACCGGTGCCGAGGGCGAGGTCGGCCACCACGGCGGCGACTGCGCCAACACCCGCCACCAGCAAGGGAGTTCGGCCGCCCTCCTGCGCATACCGCTGCCCGAAGGTGAGCTGCCCCGCCGACGCCTCGTCGAGAGCCCCCGTATAGGCCGCGTACTCCTCGGCCGCCGTCTGGGCCATGGCGTCCAGAGCGGCCCGGGACCGCGTCAGCAGCACCTGCCCGTCCGTGCGCCCGCCGGAGCGCCGCACCTCCTCCTCCACGGCCCGAGCCAACAGCCGCTCGGCATCGCTCCGATGGCCGTCCCGCATGACACGTCCCCCTCCGGCGGCAACTCCTTGGCCTATGAGTGTCCTTCGGCGGAGGCGGGAGCGCGAGAGGGCGACGATCATCCGCCGGCCGTACGGGAGCGGGAGGCGGTCCCGCGGTCATCGGCTCCGGTCGGGCACGATGGGGGCATGCCGAACCGACTGGCCCATGAGACCTCCCCCTATCTGCTCCAGCACGCCGACAACCCCGTCGACTGGTGGCCCTGGTCGGCCGAGGCCTTCGACGAGGCGCGGAGGACGAACCGGCCGGTGCTGCTCAGCGTCGGGTACAGCAGCTGTCACTGGTGCCATGTCATGGCCCACGAGTCCTTCGAGGACCAGCTCACCGCCGACTACCTCAACGAGCACTTCGTCAGCGTCAAGGTCGACCGGGAGGAACGCCCCGACGTCGACGCCGTCTACATGGAGGCCGTGCAGGCGGCCACCGGCCAGGGCGGCTGGCCGATGACCGTCTTCCTCACGCCGGACGCCGAGCCCTTCTACTTCGGCACGTACTTCCCGCCCGCGCCCCGCCACGGCATGCCCTCCTTCCGCCAGGTCCTCGAAGGTGTGCGCAGCGCCTGGACCGACCGGCGGGACGAGGTCGCCGAGGTCGCCGGGAAGATCACGCGGGACCTCTCCCAGCGCGAGATCGACTACGGCAGCACCGAGGCCCCCGGCGAGGAGGAGCTGTCCGGCGCGCTCCTCGGGCTCACGCGGGAGTACGACCCGCAGCGCGGCGGATTCGGCGGCGCGCCCAAGTTCCCGCCGTCCATGGCACTGGAGTTCCTGCTCCGCCACCACGCCCGCACCGGCTCCGAGGGCGCCCTGGAGATGGCCCGGGACACCTGCGAGCGCATGGCACGCGGCGGCGTCTACGACCAGCTCGCGGGCGGCTTCGCCCGTTACTCCGTCGACCGCGAGTGGATCGTCCCGCACTTCGAGAAGATGCTCTACGACAACGCCTTGCTGTGTCGTGTGTATGCGCACCTGTGGCGCAGTACCGGCTCCGAACTCGCCCGGCGCGTGGCCGTCGAGACCGCCGACTTCATCGTGCGTGAACTGCGCACGAACGAGGGCGGGTTCGCCTCCGCCCTCGACGCCGACAGCGACGACGGGACCGGCAAGCACGTCGAGGGCGCCTACTACGTCTGGACGCCCGAGCAGCTCACCGGGGTTCTGGGTGAGAAGGACGGCGGACTCGCCGCCCAGTACTTCGGCGTGACCGACGACGGGACCTTCGAGGAAGGGCAGTCCGTCCTCCAACTCCCGCAGACCGAAGGGGTCTTCGACGCCGAGAAGGTCGAGTCGGTCAAGAGCCGTCTCCTCGCCGCCCGTTCGCAGCGGCCCGCCCCCGGCCGCGACGACAAGGTGGTCGCCGCCTGGAACGGCCTCGCGATCGCCGCACTCGCCGAGACCGGCGCCTACTTCGACCGCCCCGACCTGGTCGAGGCCGCCGTCTCCGCCGCCGATCTCCTCGTACGCCTGCATCTGGACGAGCACGCCAAGCTGGCCCGCACCAGCAAGGACGGCCAAGTCGGCGCGAACGCCGGGGTGTTGGAGGACTACGCCGATGTCGCGGAGGGCTTCCTCGCGCTGGCGTCGGTGACGGGGGAGGGGGTCTGGCTGGAGTTCGCCGGGTTCCTGCTCGACCACGTGCTCGCCGGATTCGTCGATGAATCGGGGGCGCTGTACGACACCGCCGTCGACGCCGAGCAGCTGATCCGGCGGCCGCAGGATCCGACCGACAACGCCACCCCGTCCGGGTGGACGGCCGCCGCCGGTGCGCTGCTGAGCTATGCCGCGCAGACCGGTGCCGAGCCCCATCGCACCGCCGCCGAGCGGGCGTTGGGGGTCGTGAAGGCACTCGGGCCGCGCGTGCCGCGGTTCATCGGGTGGGGGCTCGCGGTCGCCGAGGCCCATCTCGACGGGCCGCGCGAGGTGGCCGTCGTAGGAGCGTCCCTCATCGACGAAGGCGCAAAAGCCTTGCACCGTACGGCACTTCTGGGTACCGCGCCCGGGGCCGTGGTCGCCTTCGGGGTTGCGGGGAGTGACGAGTTGCCGTTGCTCGCCGACCGGCCCTTGGTCGACGGTGGACCGGCCGCGTACGTTTGCCGTAACTTTACCTGTGACGCTCCGACGACCGACCCCGAGCGGCTGCGCACCGCGCTGAACAGGTGAAATGTCATAGTCGTAACCGTCTCAAACGAGACCAGTGCGAGAAATGCTCACGGGGGAGCCTCATTGTGATGAAACACGCTCTTCACTGAAATCACCTGTCCACTTCACAGATCACCCATAGTCTCGGCCCCGTGACGCGACGGATGTAACTCCCCGTCGCGCCAGGGGGTATTGGGATCTGGGGGGATCTGTCTTGCTGACGTCTGTCTTCATCGCTGTCGTTTCGCTGGCCTTGTTCTGGATGGCCGCCTTCACCCTGTGGTGGCAGATGCACGCGTGGCGTACGCCCGAAGTGCTCGCCTCCACCCGATTCAGCAGCCCGGACGGGGACGAGCACGTCTCGTTCTCCCTGCTGCTGCCGGCCCGGCACGAACAGGCCGTGCTCGACCACACCATCCAGCGGCTGCTGGAGTCCACGCACACCGACTTCGAGATCATCGTGATCGTGGGGCACGACGACCCCGAGACCGCGGCGGTGGCCAACAGTGCCGCCGAGCGCGACCCGCGCGTGCGGGTCGTCGTCGACACGCACGAGAAGAAGAACAAACCGAAGGCCATGAACACGGCGCTGCCGCACTGCCGCGGCGATGTCGTCGGGGTCTTCGACGCCGAGGACCAGGTCCATCCGGCGCTGCTCGCCCACGTCGACCACGCGTTCCGCACGACGGGAGCGGACGTCGTCCAAGGGGGCGTCCAGCTCATCAACTTCAACTCCAGCTGGTACAGCCTGCGCAACTGCCTGGAGTACTTCTTCTGGTTCCGGTCCCGGCTGCACCTGCACGCGCAGAAGGGGTTCATCCCGCTGGGCGGCAACACCGTCTTCGTGCGGACCGACGTCCTGCGCGAGGCCGACGGCTGGGACCCCAACTGCCTTGCCGAGGACTGCGACCTGGGCGTGCGGCTGTCCAGTGTCGGCAAGAAGGTCGTCGTCGCCTACGACTCCGACATGGTGACCCGGGAGGAGACCCCCGGCTCGCTGATGTCGTTGCTGAAGCAGCGAACCCGCTGGAACCAGGGCTTCCTTCAGGTCTACCGGAAGAAGGACTGGAAGCAACTCCCGGGATTCGGGCAGCGGTTGCTCGCCCGCTACACGCTGATGACGCCGTTCCTCCAGGCCTTCTCCGGGGTCATCATCCCGCTCAACGCGGCGGTCGCGCTCTTCCTGGACGTGCCGGTCGGCATCGCCTTCCTCACCTTCCTGCCGCTGGTCACCGCCGCCGTCACCTTCGTCTTCGAGATCGTCGGACTGCACGACTTCGGCAAGCAGTACGGACTCCGCGTCCGCGCCGTCCACTATCTGAAGCTCGTCGTCGGCGGCCCCTTCTACCAGGTCCTGCTCGCCGGAGCCGCGATCCGCGCCGTCTGGCGTGAGCAACGCGGCCGGAACGACTGGGAGTTGACCTCCCACGTCGGCGCGCACCTCACCGAAACCGCAGTGATCCGAGAGGACGTTCCTGCGTGACTTCCACACTTCCCGCGGTGGCCACCACGGTCCCCGCGCAGCGGCAGCCTGCGCCTGAAACCGGTTCGGCGGGTCGAACAGAGCCCCCGGGCAGACTCCGTTCCTCCCGCTCCGACCTCCTCCTCTGCGGTCTCCTCCTCGTGGCGATCCTCGTCGTGCAGGGCTGGAACATCGCCGACTACCCGACGCTCAGCGACGACGAGGGCACCTACCTCGCCCAGGCCTGGGCCGTCCAACAGGGCACCGGGCTGGCCCACTACACCTACTGGTACGACCACCCGCCGCTCGGCTGGATCCAGATCGCCCTGCTCACCTGGATCCCCGCGCACTTCAGCCCCGGCTCGATGACCGTCGGCACCATGCGCATCGCGATGCTGGTCATCAGCGCGATCAGCGCGATCCTCGTCTACGTCCTCGCCCGCCGGCTCTCGCTCCCGCGCTGGGCGGCCGGACTCGGCATGGTGCTCTTCGGGCTGTCCCCGCTGTCCGTGATCCTCCAGCGGGAGATCTTCCTCGACAACATCGCCGTGATGTGGATGCTGCTCGCGTTCTGCCTGGCCGCGTCCCCAAGTCGCCATCTCTGGCACCACTTTGGAGCAGGTCTGGCCGGCGCCGCGTCTGTCCTCACCAAGGAGACGATGCTCGTCATCCTTCCGGCGCTGCTGCTCACCATGTGGCGCCACGGACACCGCGACACCCGCAAGTTCGCGCTCACCGGAGCCATCACCGCCTGCGTCCTGATCGGCTTCGCGTACCCCCTCTTCGCCCTGCTCAAGGGCGAGTTGCTGCCGGGCAGCGGCCACGTCTCCCTGTGGGACGGCCTCAAGTACCAGATGACGAGACCGGGTTCGGGCTTCATCCTCGACCAGGGCACGGGCTCCTACGGCGTCCTCCACTCCTGGCTGTACTACGACCGCGTCCTGCCGCTGGGCGGTCTCGCCGGGGCGCTGCTCCTGCTGGTCACCTGGCGCTGGTCGGTCACCGCCCGCTCGCTCGCCGGACCGGCCATGACCGTGGCGATCCTCGCCCTGGTCTCGATGCGCCCCAATGGCTACCTGCCCGCGATGTACATCATCGGCGCGCTGCCCTTCCTCGCGCTCGTGCTGGCCGGGGGCACCGCCTCCGTCGCCCACGCGGTGCTGCGCAGATGGCGGCGCGAGGGGGAGAGACGGTACGTCACCGGGGGCCGGTACACGCTCGCCGTGGTCCTGGCGATCGCCGCCGGCGCCTATGTCGTACCGAAGTGGTACGACGGCGACCGCACCGCCATGACCACCGACGCCAACGCCCCCTACCGGGCCGCCTCGAAGTGGCTGTCCACCGAGGTCGCCGACCCGAAGGACACCCGCGTCCTCGTCGACGACGCGCTCTGGCTGGACCTGGTGCACGCCGGGTACCGGCCCGGACTCGGGGTCATCTGGTTCTACAAGGCCGACCTCGACCCCGCCGTCACCAAGACGATGCCGCACGGCTGGAAGGACATCGACTACGTCGTGGCCTCCCCGACGGTACGGCGCGACGCGGTCGACCTGCCCAACGTCAAGGCGGCGATCGAGCACTCCACCCCGGTCGCCACCTTCGGCACCGGCGACGACCGCATCGAGATCCGGCAGATCCAGTCCGAGACCGTGGGAGCCCAGTGATGAGCCAAGAGTCCATGGTCCCCGGGGAGTTGGGCGATCCGGCTGTACGCGGCGCGGAGATCGCCGAGCCCGGTGCCGTCACCATCGTCGTACCGACCTTCAACGAGTCGGCAAATGTACGGGAGTTGCTGCACCGCATCACCGAGTCGGTGCCCACCCGCCTGCCCTGCGAGGTCGTCTTCGTCGACGACTCCACCGACGACACCCCCGAGGTGATCTCCGAGGCGGCGCAGGACTGCCCGTTCCCGGTCACCGTGCTGCACCGGGAGGAGCCGGTCGGCGGGCTCGGCGGCGCGGTCGTCGAGGGGATCAAGGCGGCGACGTCGGACTGGATCGTCGTCATGGACGGCGATCTCCAGCATCCGCCGTCCCTGGTACCGGAGTTGGTCGGCACCGGCGAGCGCGCGAACGCCGGGCTCGTCGTCGCCTCCCGGTACATCAAGGGCGGCAGCCGCGAGGGACTCGCCGGCGGATACCGCATCGCCGTCTCGCGCGGGGCGACCTGGCTGACCAAGACGCTCTTCCCGCGCAAACTCCGCGGCATCAGCGACCCGATGAGCGGTTTCTTCGCGATCCGGCGCAGCGCGGTGACGGCGGAGGCGCTCAAGCCCCTCGGCTACAAGATCCTGCTCGAACTCGCCGTACGCAGCCGTCCGCGCGAGGTCACCGAGGTGCCGTTCGTCTTCCAGGACCGGTTCGCCGGCGAGTCCAAGTCGACGGCGCAGGAAGGCTTTCGCTTCCTGCGCCACCTCCTCGGACTGCGTACGGCCTCCCCGGTCGCGCGCATGGTGGTGTTCGGCCTGATCGGCGCCACCGGCTTCCTGCCGAACCTGGTCGGCCTGTGGGCGCTCACCAAGACGGGCATGCACTACGTCCCCGCCGAGATCCTCGCCAACCAGCTGGGCGTGGCCTGGAACTTCTACCTCATCGAGCACCTGCTGTTCCGCGACCGGCGCCGGCACCGCAACTGGTGGGACCGGGCGGGCCGGTTCGCGCTGCTCGCCAACGCCGATCTGGTGCTGCGGATCCCGCTGATCGCGCTGTTCATCCACAAGTTCGGCATGGGCGCGCTGTCGGCGACCGCGCTGGCGCTCATCACCACCTTCGTCCTGCGCTTCGTGGGCACAGAGGCGTTGGTCTACCTCCCGAGTCGCAAAGGGAGCCGCAAGGAGAGCCGTACAGCACCGAGGAGAGCCGTGTGAACAAGTACCGCAGAAGAACCGCCTTCGCCGGGGTGGGCGCCCTGACCGCCGGACTGCTGCTCACCTCGCCGCAGTCCGCCGAGGCCGCGAACCTCGTCGTCAACCCGGGCTTCGAGACGGCGGGCAGTGACGGGATGCCGTACTGCTGGGAGAAGTCCGGGTGGGGCGACAACGACTTTGATTTCACTACGACTTCGGATGCCCACTCGGGTTCGAAGGCGATGAAGGTCTCCGTGACGCGGCGGGTGGACGGTGACCGCAAGGCGCTGATCACCGAGTCGACGACCTGCGCGCCGGTGGTGACGGCGGGCAAGCAGTACGACCTCGGGCTCTGGTACAAGACGACCACGCCGGACGCGAACATCACGCTGTTCCGGCATGACGCGACGGCCGGCTGGCAGTACTGGTCCGATCTCAAGACCCTGGAGATGCAGGGGAGTTGGACCCAGGCCACGGTCCGCACACCCGAAGTGCCCGCCGGTACCGACCGGATCACCTGGGGTGTCTCGGTGTACGGCACCGGGTCCGCGACCACCGACGACTACACGATGGACCAGGTCCCGGACACGCTTCCGCCCGCGACCTGCACGGCGACCGCTGAGCAGTGCGCGAACGGGCGTTGGGACGTGCTCCCGACCCAGAACCCGGTGCGCTCGATGCACTCCGTCGTCCTCAACAACGGCAAGGTGCTGCTGATCGCGGGCTCCGGGAACAGCGAGGAGCAGTTCGACGCGGGGACGTTCACGAGCGCGGTGTACGACCCGGTCGCCGGGACGTACAAGGTGATCCCGACGCCGAAGGACATGTTCTGCTCGGGGCACATCCAGTTGCAGGACGGCCGGGTGCTGGTGCTGAGCGGCAACAAGGCGTTCCCGGTCGCGGGCGGGCACGGGTACGAGGGGTACAAGGACTCGTACATCTTCGACCCGGCGACCGAGACCTACAGCAAGACGAACGACCTCAACGACGGTCACTGGTACCCGTCGGCGACCGAGCTCGGCAACGGTGACGTCATCTCCTTCGGCGGGCTGCGCGAGGACTCGACGGGTTCGGTGACCGCCGAGTACTGGTCGGACGCCCAGCAGCAGTGGCTGCCGTTGTCGCAGGTCAACCAGACGTGGTCGTACTGGGGGCTGTACCCGTCGATGGTCCTGATGCAGGACGGCCGGCTCTTCTACACGGGCAGCCACGTCTTCGGGAACAACATCCCGGGCACGGGCTCGGCGATCTACGACTACGGCGCGAACACGATCACTTCGGTCTCCGGGCTCCAGAACAAGGACCAACGCGACCAGTCGGCAAGCGTGTTGCTGCCTCCGGCGCAGGACCAGAAGGTCCTCACCATCGGCGGCGGCAACATCGACTCCAACCCGGACGCGAACCGGCTGACCGACATCATCGACCTCAAGGCCGCCAACCCGACGTACACGGTCGGCCCCCAGATCCCGCAGGGGACAGTCGACTTGGGGAACGGTCAGGTGGCCGAGACCGGCGCTCAGGGCAAGATGTATGTGTCCGCGGTGATCCTGCCGGACGGCACGGTGCTGGAGACGGGCGGTGGGCTGCACAACCGCGCGAACCCGGTGTTCGAGGCGTCGATCTTCGACCCGGCGACCACGACGTTCGACCCGGTGGCCGCCGACCCGGAGGCGCGCGGCTACCACTCGTCGTCGTTCCTGCTGCCGGACGGCCGGGTGATGTCGACCGGTGACAACCCGGGCAACGGCACCTGGAACCACAACGTGTCGATCTACACCCCGCCGTATCTCCTCAAGGGCACGCGGCCGACGATCACTTCGGTCATCGACAACGAGTGGGAGTACGGCGACACCCAGACGATCACCGTCGACCGGCCCATCGCCAAGGCGGAGTTGATCCGCCCGGCGGCGGTCACCCACTCCTCGGACCCGAACCAGCGGTTCGTGGACCTGCCGCTGTCGGTGAACGGCAACACCGTGGACCTGAACGTGACGAGCAACCCCAACCTGGCACCGCCCGGCTGGTACATGCTCTTCGCGGTCGACGCCAACGGCGTCCCGTCGGTGGCCAAGTGGGTCCATCTGCAAGGCCCTTCGGCACTGACCGCCTCCGACGCCTCCGCCCACGTCCACTCCTTCGCGGACTCCCTGGAGGGCACGGTCACCGAGCCCGCCAAGAAGCGCGCCTCGCAGAAGGTCAGCACGACCATCTCCGGCTGCGACCGGCACTACGGCACGATCAACGTCTGCGTCCCGACGGTGTTCCCGTCCGAGGTCAAGTCGACCACCGCGGCCCGCTGTTCATGGCTCCAGCAGAACGACTACGGCCGCCTGAAGGTCAACGGCAAGGACGACCCACTGCGGCTCGACCCGAACAAGGACGGGGTGGCCTGCGGAAAGGGTGACGTCAAGACCGTGAAGAAGAAGGGGTAGTCGCCGCCTACGAACTCGGCGAGGGCGCCACCCTGTTGGGGGTGTGCGCCCTCGCCTACGCCTGGCTCACAGGTTTCGATAGACGTCGCGGCGATGACCGGCGGACAGCACCCACACGACCAGTTGTCTGTCCTTCGGTGCGCTTGGTGGAGGATGCGCGAGGTGTCGGGTCGGTGAGTCTTGAGCAGGTCTCCTGGGCGTGTGGTCCGAACCGGCTGACGTACCCCGTCCGAATCAGGCGCCGTCGGAGCGGAGCACGGCGAACATCTCCTCAAGGGAGACGGAGCCGTCGCGCCCCTCGGCCTCGGCCTCGTCCGCCAAGCTGTTCAACCAGGCGTCCTCGGCCTGCTCTTCACGTTCGCGCAGGCGTCCGTACTCGTCGATGTCGGCGGCCTCCTTCTCGATCGCCGGCTCGCTCAGGCCACGAACGTGCCGGACACGCACCCGGGTTCACTCGGAAAGCCCGTGCTCCAGGACATCCATCGCGCGTTCCACCAGGTCCGAGAGCTGCCCCTGGTGGCCGTTCTCCGCCCAGTACAGGCTTGCCTCCATCAGGCCGCCGATGAGGGACATGGCGTAGACGCGCACTTCCAGGCTCTCCGGGTCCCGGCCGGTGCGTTCCGCGATGGCCTGGCAGAGCATGTTGCCGGTGACCGACATGCTCTCCATCATCCGCGAGCGCACGGCCGGGACCTGGACCATGAGGTGGGAGCGGAGGCGGGAGATCTCCTGGTTCTCCTTGAGGTCGAACTGGATGGCCTTGCGCATCACGTACCGCAGGGTGACCATCCATGGTTCGTCGACGGGCCGGGCCCGGAGCTCCTCCATGATGATCGGGTCGAACTCGTCCGTGATGACGATGTCTTCCTTGGTGGGGAAGTAGCGGAAGACGGTCGACGGCGACACCTCGGCGCGCTCGGCGATCTGCTCGATCGTGGTCGCGTCGTACCCCTGTTCTTTGACCAGGGCGTACGTCGCGGTGCGGATCGCCTCGCGGGTCTTGATCTTCTTGCGCTCGCGGAGGCCCAGCTGGGGGCGTTCGGCGGGGCTGAAGGGGGAGGGTGCGGCCGTCATGGTGTTCATTGTCCGGCATCCGCCAGAGCGATGGCCACGGCTGCGGCGGTGTCCTCGTCCTCGTCGCCCTCCTCCTTCTCGGTGGGCGCGGCCGGCGTGTTCGGCAGGAACGCCGCGGACAGCAGGGCGGTGACGAGCGCCGCGACGCCGCACACCAGCAGGACCAGGCCCATGCCGTGGACGTAGGCGCTGTTCGCGGAGGAGATGAGGTCCGTCGAGCCCGCCTTCTGCGCGACCATGTGTGCCGCCACGACGGACTCCCCGGCCGTGTCGGCCGCCTTCGCGGGCAGGCCGGTGACGTCGAGGCGGTCGCGGAAGGTGCTCGCGAGCAGGCTGCCGAGGAGGGCGATGCCGATCGCGGCGCCGACCTGGCGCATGGTCATGAGGAGCCCGGCGCCGCTGCCGGCCCGGTCGCGGGGGAGTGCGCCGAGGGCGCCGTCCATCGCGGGGACGATCGAGAAGCCGAAGCCGAAGCCGGTGATGGACAGCCACAGCGCGGTGAAGCCGTAGCCGGAGTCGACCGTCGTACGGCTGCCGAGCAGTGCGGCGAAGGCCAGCACCACCAGGCCGGCGCAGACCACGGCACGGGAGCCGAACTTGCCGACGAGCGGTTGCGCGGCCCGGGCCGCGACGATCAGGCCGCCCATCATGGGCAGCAGCCGGACGCCGGTGCCGAGCGCGTCGTGGCCGAGCACCGCCTGGAGGTACTGCGGCAGCACGAACAGCAGGCCGGACAGGACGAACATCACCAGGGTCGCCGCGATCGAGCTGAACAGGAAGCCGCGGTGGGCGAGCAGGGTCATGTCGAGCATGGGGCGTTCCATGCGCCGCTCGCGCAGCACGAGCGCGGCCAGCAGGATCGCGGATCCGATGAGCATGCCCACGATCAGCGGGTCGCCCCAACCGCGGCCGGGCGCCTCGATGATCGCGTAGATGAGGGCGCCGAGGCCGGCCGCCGTGAACGCGGTGGAGATGGTGTCGACCCGGGGCGAGGCGGGGTCCTTGGTCTCGGGCAGCAGGAAGACGCAGGCCGCTATGCCGATCGCGGCCATCGGGATGTTGACCAGGAAGACCGAGCCCCACCAGAAGTGGTTGAGCAGCCAGCCGCCGATGATCGGGCCGAGCGGCAGCCCGAGCGACGAGGCCGCGGAGATGACGCCGACGGCCTTGGTGCGCTCGTCGGGGCCGAAGAGGGAGGGCAGCACGGACAGGGCGAGCGGGGTGACCAGGGCCGCGCCGACGCCCATCACCGTGCGGGCCACGATGACCCAGGTGACGTCGCCGGCCAGGGCGCCCGCCACGGAACCGGCGAGGAAGATGCCGAGCCCCACGATCAGCATGCGGCGCCGTCCGAAGCGGTCGCCGAGCAGTCCCGCCGGGAGCATCAGGGCGGCGAAGACGATCACATACGCGTCCGCCATCCACTGCTGCTGGCCGGTGGTGGCGCCGAGCTCGCCCGCCATCGTGGGCAGGGCGACATTGAGGATCGTCGTGTCGAAGCCGAGCGTGAGCATGCTCGCGACCAGGGCCCCGAGGGCCCACCAGCGGCGCGGATCGCGCTGCACGGCGTTGGATTGAGTGACAGTAGCCATGAAATGAGAGTAGCTCTCAAAAGGTGGTTGATGTCAACCGGTATCTACTGTCAGGACGTGTCGGCCGGGCGGAAGGCCGGAAACAGGGCATGAAAAATGGCCACGGCTCGAAAGCCGTGGCCATGAACGGGAGGTGCCTCAGGTGCTACCCGTGCTGGTACGCCACCAGTGAGATCCCCACGTAGTGCACGAGGAACGCGGCCACCGTCAGAGAGTGGAAGACCTCGTGGAAACCGAACCAGCGCGGTGACGGGTTCGGGCGCTTGATGCCGTAGATCACGCCGCCCGCGCTGTAGAGCAGCCCGCCGACGACCACCAGGACCAGGACGGCGATGCCGCCCGTGCGCATGAAGTCGGGCAGGAAGAAGACCGCTGCCCAGCCCATCGCGATGTAGCAGGGGGTGTAGAGCCAGCGCGGTGCGCCGACCCAGAAGACGCGGAAGGCGATGCCGGCCGCGGCCGCGCCCCAGATGCTCCACAGCAGCCACTCGCCCTTGGCGCCCGGCAGCAGCAGCATCGTCAGGGGCGTGTACGTGCCCGCGATGATCAGGAAGATGTTGGCGTGGTCGAGTCTGCGCAGGACACCGTCCATGCGCGGGCTCCAGTCGCCCCGGTGGTACAGCGCGCTGACCCCGAAGAGCAGGCAGGCCGTCAGGGCGAAGATCCCGCAGGCGATACGGGCCCGGGGTGTGTCGGCGAGGGCGGTGAGCACCAGGCCCGAGACGAGGACGGCCGGGAACATGCCCAGGTGCAGCCAGCCGCGCAGCTTCGGTTTCACATGGTCGGGAATCGAGAGCGCGGAGGGACCGTGGCCATCAGTCGGCGTGTCCGTGGGCGCGTCGGGGACGGACGCAGTCATGCGCGCAATCGTACCTACGGAACCGTAAGTTACGTGTCAGTGCGGCGAGATGAGGGGCCGGAAGTGGCCACTCTCTCATGTCCCCCATCCCTACCCGGCATCCGGGTACCCGGGGTGAAGCGATGGTGACGCACGGAAAACATCTGGATACGTGGCGATCCTCACGTCGCTCGTCTGTGAGGCCCTCTGGACATATGGGCGGACGCGTCGGATGATCAAATGAGTGCGGTCGGCACCGGATGAGCGCCAAGATCGACCATCGTGAAGCATCCGGGTCGCGGCCCCCACGGGGCAGACAGGACAAAATCCCTCACCATAGGAGCAATCGTGGCGCGCGACATCGCGGCTCCCCCCGTCATCCCAACCGAGCACAAAGAACTGGTCTCGTGGGTGAACGAGATCGCAGAACTGACGCAGCCGGACAGCGTGGTCTGGTGTGACGGATCCGAAGCGGAGTACGAGCGGCTCAGCGAGGAGCTCGTCCAAAAGGGCACCTTCAAGAAGCTCGACCCGATCAAGCGCCCCAACTCGTACTACGCCGCCTCCGACCCGACCGATGTCGCCCGGGTCGAGGACAGGACGTTCATCTGCTCCGAGCGGGAGCAGGACGCGGGACCGACGAACCACTGGAAGGCTCCCGCCGAGATGCGGGACATCTTCGCGGGAGAGAAGGGCATCTTCCGCGGCTCCATGAAGGGCCGGACGATGTACGTCGTCCCGTTCTGCATGGGCCCCCTCGGTTCGGACCTCTCCGCGATCGGCGTCGAGATCACCGACTCCGCCTATGTCGCCGTCTCCATGCGCACCATGACCCGCATGGGACAGCCCGTCCTCGACGAACTCGGTACCGACGGATTCTTCGTGCGTGCTGTGCACACGCTCGGAGCACCGCTGGCCGAGGGCGAGGCGGACGTGCCGTGGCCGTGCAACTCCACCAAGTACATCTCGCACTTCCCCGAGAGCCGCGAGATCTGGTCCTACGGCTCCGGCTACGGCGGCAACGCGCTGCTCGGCAAGAAGTGCTACGCCCTGCGCATCGCCTCCGTGATGGCGCGGGACGAGGGCTGGCTCGCCGAGCACATGCTCATCCTGAAGCTGACCCCGCCGCAGGGAGAGTCCAAGTACGTGGCGGCGGCCTTCCCTTCGGCCTGCGGCAAGACCAACCTCGCGATGCTGGAGCCCACCATCTCCGGCTGGACCGTCGAGACCATCGGTGACGACATCGCCTGGATGCGGTTCGGGGAGGACGGCCGGCTCTACGCGATCAACCCCGAGGCCGGTTTCTTCGGCGTCGCGCCCGGCACCGGTGAGCACACCAACGCCAACGCGATGAAGACGCTGTGGGGCAACTCCGTCTTCACCAACGTGGCGTTGACCGACGACAACGACATCTGGTGGGAGGGCATGACGGAGGAGACTCCGGCCCACCTCACGGACTGGAAGGGCAACGACTGGACGCCGGAGTCGGGTGTTCCGGCCGCGCACCCCAACGCCCGCTTCACCGTGCCGGCTTCGCAGTGCCCGATCATCGCGCCCGAGTGGGAGGACCCCAAGGGCGTGCCGATCTCGGCGATCCTGTTCGGCGGCCGGCGCGCCTCGGCCGTACCGCTGGTGACGGAGTCCTTCGACTGGAACCACGGTGTCTTCCTCGGCGCCAACGTGGCCTCCGAGAAGACCGCCGCCGCCGAGGGCAAGGTCGGCGAACTGCGCCGCGACCCCTTCGCCATGCTGCCGTTCTGCGGCTACAACATGGGTGACTACATGGGCCATTGGGTCGATGTGGCCAAGGGCCGGGACCAGGCGAAGCTCCCGAAGATCTACTACGTGAACTGGTTCCGCAAGAACGACGCGGGCAAGTTCGTGTGGCCCGGCTTCGGCGAGAACAGCCGGGTCCTGAAGTGGATCGTGGACCGCCTCGACGGCCGCGCCGAGGGCGTCGAGACCCCGATCGGCGTGCTGCCGGCCAAGGGTGCCCTCGACACCAAGGGCCTCGACCTGTCCGAGGCGGACCTGGACTTCCTGCTCACCGTCGACAAGGACGTGTGGCGCGAGGAAGCCGCGTTGGTCCCCGACCACCTCAACACCTTCGGCGACCACACGCCGAAGGAACTGTGGGACGAGTACCGCGCGCTGGTGCAGCGCCTGGGCTAGAACCTGCCGAAAACTCCGCGGCCGGCCGCCGATTGTGCCCTGACCAGCAATGTCGTCACAGGCCGGCCGCGGTGGCAGCACAACGGGCAGGGCCCCGCACAACGGCGTGCGGGGCCCTGCCCGTTGCCCTTTACACCACCGGGGCTCCACCGCGCGGTCCTCGCCGTCATTTCGCGCATCCCCCTGCCCAAGACGGGATTTCGGGGGACACTCGGGACAACCTGTAACGAACCCCGAAGTGAGGTGAGCGGGGTGCGCACTCCGGTCAGCGATCCCCTGAGCGTGGGGCCGTACCGGATCACCGGGCGGCTCGGCTCCGGCGGGATGGGATGGGTGTATCTCGGCCGTTCACCGGCCGGCCGCGAGGTGGCGGTGAAGGTCGTACGGCCCGAACTGGCCGCGGAGTCGGAGTTCCGCGAGCGTTTCGCCCGCGAGGTCGCCGCCGCCCGGCTGGTCAGCGGCGCCTACACCGCGGCCGTCGTCGACGCCGACACCGAGGCCGAACTCCCCTGGCTGGCGACGATGTACGTGCCCGGGCCCTCCCTCGCCGAGGCCGTCGGATCGGACGGCCCGCTGCCCGAGGCCCAGGTCCGCAGCCTCGGCGCGTTCCTCGTCGAGGCCTTGCAGGCGATCCACGCGGCCAACCTGGTCCACCGCGACCTCAAGCCGGCCAACGTGCTGCTCGCCTCCGACGGCCCCCGCGTCATCGACTTCGGCATCTCCCGCGTGGAGGGCGCCCCGAGCCTCACCCAGGCCGGGATCGTGGTGGGCACCCCGCCGTTCATGTCGCCGGAGCAGATGACGGCGGGTCAGATCGGTCCGCCCAGCGACGTGTTCTCGCTCGGCGGTGTCCTGGTGTACGCGCTGACGGGCCGTCCGCCGTTCGGCGCGGGGGAGGCGGTGAGCCTGCGGGTAGTACACCGCGACCCCGAACTGGACGGCGTACCACCGGGTCTACGGCCGCTGCTCGCCCGGTGTCTGGCCAAGCGCCCCGAGGACCGGCCCCAACTGGCCGCCCTGCTGGGCGAGTTGCTCGCGCAGCCGCGCCCCGCGACCTGGCCGCCGCCCGCCGTGGCCCGCACGATCGAGGTCCGCCGCGGCGAGCTGGAGGCCCGGCGCGGGGGCGGCACCAGTCTGCCGGTGCCGTCCTGTCTGCTGCTGCACGCCCAGGCCCTGCTCGACGCGGGCCTCACCGACGACATGATCACGCGGGCGGTGGTCCGTGGCGACGCCTGAGGCCTCGATCCCGCCCGGCCGGGACTACGACATCGGTTCGTCCTGGCGGCAGTTGGTGCACAATTGGGGCGCTCGCCGGAATTACCACGTCGAGAGCGATGTCGATTCCGTCTCCCTGCAATTCGATCTAGAGGCGTCCGGGCGCACGCTCACCGTGCGTTTCATGACCACGAAAAGACTCCTCGTCGCCTTTGTCACCGACGGTCATTCTCTGCGCAAGGATCAATTGGCGATCGCCGCCGCCGCGTCGAACGCGTGGAACACCGAACAGCTGAATCCCATGCTCTCGGTGTGGGACGTGCGCGGACCGAGACCGTGCCTCGCCGGGGTCTGCGATCTCCCGCTGACCTGCCGGATCTCCCAGTCCGATTTCGATGTTCTGGCCAGTGATTGGGTGGAACGGGCGCGACAGATGTTCACCCGTTGTCATCAGGTTTTCCAGCTTTAGAAGTGAATTGAGCATTCTCAGTCAACCCCTTTCGGCCACCGCCCTGTTGCCTCCACTATGGGCGCCAACGGGGGGTCGTCATGAGACATACGTTGTTCACTGTCCTGCTGTTCGGCTTGTTGATCGCGGTGATTCCGGCGGGGCCGGCGGCCGCGGCCGGCGCGGACTGCGGCAAGAACTTTCCGACGCGGCTGGGGTGCTGGCAGGACGCGCTGGACGACGGGGCCGTGGTCACGTTCACGCTGAACAAGCCGCTGGGCTTCGACGCCGGCCAGCAGGGCAGCGGGGCCGCCGTGCGCGGGGACCTCAAGAACCTTCGGGTTCAGGTACCGGCCGACGTCCACACCGGGCAGGGCGGCACCGCGCTGCTCATCCTGGCCGGCCGCGCACTCGTCGACCGGGACGCCCGGATCGACCGGCTGGACGACAAGACGCTCAGCGAACTCCCCGCATGCACCAGCGACTTGTGCAAGGCGCTCAAGAAGTCCTCGCTCAGCGGCGGCCAGCTGATCGACAAGAAGGTCGGCGTCGCCGAACTCGGCGGAGACAAGTCCACGGACCACACACGAGTCCTGCTCATCGCCCTGACCGCCGTACTCCTCCTCCTGCTCCTGGCCCTCCTCCTCGCCGTCCGCCGCTCCCGCACCCCGGCCGTGGCGGGCGTCACGGAGTCCCGCTCCGAGGAGACCGGCGCCGAGACCACCGCCCGACTCCGCCCCGTCCCGCCCGCACCGGCTCCTTCCTCCTACGGCCGCCGGGTCGGCCCCCGCACCGGCCCGTCCCGAACGGCCGTCGTCCGCACGGCACTTCACCCGCAGGGCTACGTCGAACTCGATCACGTCCTGTACCGCGCGGTGTGGGCCGAACCGGACCGGACGCCGCCCGTGCCCGGCGCGTACGTCGAGGTCACCGACGCCCACGAAGCCGACTCCGACGTCCTGTACGCCTTCCCGCCCGCCGCCCGGCATCACGCGCGCGGCACCTCGTGACCCCCGTACCGCCCGGCCGACCAGGAGACGCCATGCACAGCGAATACCCGCCCACGATGCCGGCGGAGTACGCCGACATCGAGTTCGAGAACAACGCGCAACGGCTGCCGCTCGTCCTGTGCCTGGATACGTCGAGTTCCATGGCCGGTACGCCGATCCAGACGCTCAACGACGCGCTCGCCGAGTGGACCCGGGAACTCCACGACGACGTCTCCCTCAGCTACAGCGTCGAGGTCGCCGTCATCACCTTCGGCGGGCAGGGCGTCGGCGCCTGGCGCGGACCCCAACTCCTCGACCCACGCGCCCCGATGAGCCCCTTCGTGCCCGCGCACGCCTTCCAGGCACCCCGGTTCACCGCGTCCGGCGTCACCCTGATGACCGAGGCGCTCGAACTCGCCATGCACGTCGTCGCCGCCCGCAAGGCCGAGCTGCGCGCCTCCGGACTCCAGTACTACCGCCCGCAGATCTGCCTGGTCACCGACGGCCTCCCCACCGACGGCACCGGCCACATGACCGACTCCTGGCACCGGCTGCTGCCCGTCCTCGCGGAGGAGCAACAGGCCCGCCGCTTCCGGCTGTACGCGATCGGCGTCGGCGGCATCACCGACCGCGGCGAGCAGGTGCTCCAGGCCTTCGCGCCGAAGTTCAACGCGCGCATCCAGGGCTTCCCGTTCCGCGAGCTGCTCCAGATGATGTCGGCCAGCGCGAACGCCGAGCAGAAGGGCGCGGGCGACGAGGTCTTCGAGAAGATCTTCAGCCAGTTCAAGACGCAGCGCCCGGCCTGGGAGAGCTGAGCGGTGGCCGACTCGCCCTGGCGCATCCACGGCCTGAGCGTCGAGGGCTACCGGCACCGCCGTACCGGCACGCCCTGCCAGGACGCCTGCACCTACACGGCCTCCGCGTCCGTGTCCGTCCTCGCCGTCGCGGACGGCGCGGGCAGCCGCCCGCACTCCGACCAAGGGGCCCTGCACGCGGTCGAGTTGGCGGCCGAGCACTTCCGGCGCCGGGCGGCCGCCGCCTCCGGCTGCCCGCCCGGCGAGGAGGTCCACGACCTGCTCGCCGACGCCTTCCACGACGTGGCGAAGATCTTCCTGGACACCTACGGCGCCACCGCCCCCGACTACGCCACCACCCTCACCGTCGTGGTCCTCACCCCCGGCTGGCTCGGCCATCTCAGCGTCGGCGACGGCTTCGTCGTCGTACGCGCCGGAACGGAGGACGGGGAACGGCAGTTCCACCTCCTCCCGCAGCCGCCCGCCGTCAGCGAGTACAGCAACGAGACCGTCTTCCTCACCTCGCCCGACGCACCCCGCCGACTGCGCACCGACTGCGTGGCGGACCCGCGCGTCGATGGCGTGCTGCTGTCCACCGACGGCCTCGCGCAGGCCGCCCTGTCGCTCTCCGGCGGCGGCCCGCCCCAGCCCAACACCTCTTTCGTGGAGGCGGTGTTGGGCTCCCTCGACACCCCGGGACCGGTCACCGACAAAGCGCACGAGAGCCTCGCCGCCCTCCTCAGGTCGGACCGGCTGACCAGCCTCAACGCCGACGACAAGACCCTCCTGCGGGCCGTGCGCGTGGTGACACCGTGACCGGCCGCACGGTCCACCTGGACGGCAAACCCGTCACCCTCGCCGAACTCCCGCTCAAGGGCGGCGGCCAGGCGGCCGTCTTCCCTGTCGAGGGCGACGACACGATCGTCGTCAAGCTCTACCGCGACCGCCCCGGCCCGGACCTGGAACGCCGCCTCGCCCGCATGCTCACGATGTCCCCCCTGGCCGCCCGCCCCACCGACGCCAACCAGCCCCCCGAACTCGCCTGGCCCACCGCCATGGCCCGTAGCCCCGAGGGCGAGTTCCTCGGCTACGCCATGCGCCGCTTCGGCGAGCCCCAACACGTCCAGCTGGTGGGCCTGTTCACCCGCGCCCAGCGCCTGCGCCTCTTCGGCGACCGCGCGGACTGGCGCTTCCTGCTGGGCGTCGCCTGGAACCTCGCCTTCATGACCGCCCGCATGCACTACGACCAGCTCGTCATCGGCGACTTCTCCAGCAGCAACGTCGTCGTCGACGCCAACGGCTTCGTCACGTTCCTCGACTGCGACTCCATCGCCTTCACCGACCCGGTCACCGCCGAGCCCTTCCCCTGCCTGATGCACACCACCGACTACTCCTCACCGGAACGCCAGTCGGGCGCTGCGGCCACCGAGGAGAGCGACAACTTCGCGCTGGCGGTGCTGATCTACCAACTCCTCACGGCCGGCAACCACCCCTTCGGCGGCGTCCCGCACGACAGCACCCCCGAGTCGACGGTCAAGGACAACATCGCCGCGAGCGTCTCCTACGTCGTCCGCCCCGAGGCGGTCGTCATCCCACGCGGCACCGTCGACCCCTCGGTCCTCCCGCCCGGCCTCCTCACCCTGGCCCACACGGCGTTCGGCGCGGGCGTCCACGCACCGTCCGCCCGTCCCACCCCGGAGGTCTGGCTCCGCGCCCTGGACCAGGAGCGTTCCCGCGTCCAGGTCTGCCCGCAACGCCCCCTGCACTCCTACGGCTCCCACCTCCCGACCTGCCCGTGGTGCACGCGGGCCGCGGTGACGGGACATGACGTGTTCAACCTGCCGGTACGGCCGCCTGTGCCGGTACCGGCGCCGCCGGGGGACACACAGGGCTCCCGGTTCGGCCCCCTGAAGGTGGTGGGCGTACTGTCCGCGCTCGTCCTGGTGCTCATCGTGCTGGGCGCGCTGGGCAACCGTTGACCCACGTCAGGTGGAGCGCCCCCGGTCCTCCAGATACCGCGTGTGCGACTCCTGCCGCCGCGCCTCGACTTCCCGCAGACTGGCCGCCAACCCCTGCGCCTCCTCCTGAAGCACCGTCAACTGCCGTTCCAGATGCCGCTCAGGGGGTTCGGCACCCGGCGCCAACCGCGTCCACCACCGCGTCCGTACGAACGTGTCGACCGCCTCCGGTACGTCCTGTCGGATCGCCCGCGACAGGATGTGCACGCCCTCCGGGTCCTGCGCGAGGTCGTGGGTGACCTGCGGATCGAGGAGCCCGGCGAGGAGTTGGGTCAGCTCGGTGAGGCGGCCCGCGGCGGCGGGCGGGAGCTCGACGCCGGTGAGATAGCCGCCCAACTTCTCGAAGTCGTCGCGCAGTTCCTCCAGTTGGGCCGACGGGTCCGGGAAGTCGGGCAGCGGCGGCCGCTCCGGCGGGGCGATCAGCGCACCCGCGCCGTACAGACCGACGACCACGACCGGCCAGTACGGCCCCGCGACGCCCACGAACGTCAGCACCAGCCCGACGAGTCCGCCCGCGCTGCCGGTGAGGTTCTTGCGGGACTCCAAGTAGCCCAGGAACCTCCTACTGATAGCCACGGATCTCCTCGAAGGCGCCGTCCAGTGAGCCCTGTTGGGCGTCGAAGAGCCGGCCGCCGGTCAGGTCGGCGATGTGCTGGAGCTCCGCCTTGTCCGAATCACCGAAGAGGATGGGAAAGACGGGTATCTCCCGCTGGGCGGCGGGGAGTTGCCGGTAGAAGCCGTCGAACTCCTTCGCCTTGGCGCCGGTCGTGTTCTCGCCGTCGGTCATCAGCACGATCGACGTGAACGTGTCGCCACCGGTGCCGAGATGCTCGTACGCCTTCTCCAGCGAGGTGTAGATCGCGGTGTTGCCGGAGGCGCTGAGCCCCTTGGTGTCCGCGCGGATGGCATCGAGCCCGGCCCGCGGATCGCTCGGGCTCACCACGTGCGTCCTGACGCTCTTCACGGCCGACCCGAACGGCATCAGCGTGACCTCCTCGCGCTGCCGGAAGTCCCCGGTCAGATCAGTGAGGGCCTTCTTCAGCCGGGACAGCCGGTCGCCTTCCATCGAGCCCGAGGTGTCGAGCACGTACACGGTCCGCGACGGCCGGCGCAGCTTGTTCTCGTACGAGTCGAGGAGCCCGTCGGCGACCGACTGGCTGCCAGGGAAGGGGAGTTCACGCCGTCGGCTGGTGTCCAGGCCGGACGCGGGCGGTACGGAGGGGACGACCGGGCGGCGGTGCGTGCGGGTGGTGATCAGTTTCTGGAGGGCGTCCGTGCGCAGGTCGGCCGTCACGCGCCGGACGTTCTCCCGGGTCGTGGCGTCCGTCGAGGCGAGGGACGTCAACGGGTAGTCGGCGGTGACGACTCCGTCGCTCGGGCGGATCACGGTCAGGCCCGGGATGCCCTTGAGGACGGACTCGTAATTGAGCAACGCGTCGACGTTTCCCCGGCGTTGGTAAGCGGCCGCCAGCCAGCCCGAGGAACCCGAGGTCAGCTTCTGCCCCTTGAAGAACTCCTTCAGCCGGGGAGTCGCCTTGGTGACGTCCGCGCCGGTGAGCGCCGACTGGGCGCCGGAGAGGGCGGAGGCGACCGAGATGAGGGTCGAGAAACCGGAGTTGGAGCGCGCCGGGTCCGTCATGCCGTAGGTCAACCTGCCGTCCTGGACGGCCTGTTCGATCTGCGACCAGGTGACGTCGTCCGGCGTCCAGCCCAGTGCCGTGACGGTGGTCGTCTTCACGCCGATCGCGACCGGGCTGGACATGATCGGGGTCTCGGACACGATCTTCTTCGCCGCGTCGGGCCGTAGCCGCAGATAGTCGTTGGACGACAGCCACAACGCGTCGTACCGACCGTCCGCCTTGCCCTTCGCCAGCAGGTCCACCGCGTCCAGGGTGCCCATGTAGGTGGGGCGGATGGTGATGCCCGTGTCCTTGCGGACCTGGTCGAACACCGGGGTCATGTCGCTGAGTTCGCTGGAGGCGAGGATGCGGAGGGTTCCGGGACGGGGCGCGTTGTCGGTTTCGGCCTTCGTGTCCTGTGCCGCCGACGTGCACGCGGTCAACAGTGCGGCTGTACCGAGCGCGAGGGCGAGAAGGCGTCTCATCCGAGGCCACCCTCCAGCGCACTCTGGGACCGGCTGCGCTCCAAGTATGTGCTGGCGTTCTGGAGTTCGGACGTCAAGGACTCCACGGTCGCGGCCATCACCTCGGTCGCCTGGACCTTGTAGGTGTCGATCGCGTCGAGCGTGCGGTAGATCTGCTGGAAGGCCGTACGGAGGGTCTCCGCGCCCACCGCCGGGTCCGCCGCGATGCGCTGGATCTCACCGCTCTGCGTGGAGAGCATCTCGGCGTTGCCCCGGATCAGGTCCTCGGTCGTGCCGCGCAGGGCGTTGACCTGGTCGACGACCTTGCGCTGGTTGTCGAGCGCGGAGGCGAGCATGACCGAGATGCGGAGGGCGGAGACCGTGGTCGTGGCAGCCCGGTCCACGCCCTTGATCAGCTCGTCGTTGTTGCGCCGTACGACATCCATCGCCAAGTAGCCCTGCGCGCACACCGCGAGCTGGGTCAGCAGGTCCTGGTGCTTCTGGCGGACCGGGAAGAGGACGTCCGCGCGCAGGGTGTCGGCCTGGCCCGGGTCGGTGGAGCCGACGCCGGTGATGTGCTGTTCGACGGCCGTGTCGAGGGCCTGGGTGAGGACGACGTACTCCTGGAGCTTGCCCATGGTCTCCCACAGGCGGACCCGCTCGGTCTGCAACCCCGCGTTGTCGCGCCGGAGTTCGTCCTGACCGCCGCGCAGCGAACCCACGATCTTGTTCAACGTGCCCTGCGCGGAGGCGTACTTGGCGACGTGGTCGCGCAGCTTGTTGCCGCCCGGGAGCCGGGACAGGAACTTCCGTCCCTTGGCGGCGGACAGGTCACGCGGGTCCAAGTCCTCGACCACACGCCGGAGTTCGACGAGCGAGCCCGCCACCTGCGACTGCGCGTCCCCGCCCTTCGACGGCAGGCTGCGCACGGTCCGCTCCAGCGTGCGGTTGGACTGGGCGGTCGCGGTGCGCATCTCACCGGCGCCGAGCGCGGTGATCTCGCCGACCTTGCCCGCGAATTCGGGCGAGCGGGCGTCGAGAGAGGCGAGCCCCTCCACGTAGGCGACGGCCTTCTGAGCCATGTCCGTACGGACGCTCTCGTCCACGGGCACGAGCCCGCCGGCCTTCTCCCTCGGCACCGGCGCGACGGCCTCCGGCGGGGTGAGGGTGAAGACGTCGTCACCGCTGAGGGTGTGTTCACTGCTGTTCTGGCTGGTGTTGAAGCTGCTGCTCATATCGGTCCCCCCCCCGTTCAACCGCGCGCCCGGCGCGCCATGTCGTGCAGCACCTTCGAGGTGGGCACGGGCGCCTGCCGGACGCCGGTCAGCGTCTGGTTGAGATAGCTGGAGTGGGCGGCGGTGGCCGCGACGAACTCGGCGGTGTCGCCCTGCGGCCGGAACCCGTGCCGTACGGCGAGCTTGCGCAACGTCGGGTCGCTGCTGAGGAGTTGACCGAGTCCACGGCCCTCCGGAGTGAGCGGTACGACGGTGTGGTCGCTGTTGGCCGTGGTGTCCGGGTAGAGCACGACGAGGTCGCCGACCGGTTGCTTGTCGAGGAGCAGCGAGGCCACCTGCGACTCGTACACGAGGACCAGCGGATTGCCGGCGCCGCTGATGAAATCCCTGAACGGCGCGTCCGAGCTGGACTGTTGGGCACCCTGCACGCTGATCAGCTTGTGCATCAGGGGCGCGGTGCGGTCCACATCGGCGCTACTGGCCGCCACCCGCCCGCCGCCTGCGACGTAGGAAGCGGCGGCGAGGTACAGCGCACCCGAGTTGGAGGTCTCGGGGTCGGTGGTCGCGATGTAGAGGGTGCCGGTCAACTCCCCGTGTTTCGAGGCCCCCTTGAGCTGCTGCCACGTCAGATCCCGCTTGGTGGCACCGAGATAGGCGCCCATCTTCAGCGTGCCGCGGTCCTGGCTCCTGTCCAGCGTGGCGAGCCCGTTGTCCGCGAGGACCTGGGCGGCACTGCGATGGGCCACGACGACGAGCGGCGAGTAGAAGGGCCGCGGCAAGGGCTGCTGGACCTTGTATTTGCCGGCGAGCGCGTCGGCCGGCGCCTGACTGGAGGGGAAGGCGAAGTCGTACCCCTTGAGGTCGAGCCCTTCCATGGCCCAGGACCCGGAGGTCTCCGTCTTCACGGTGAAGCCCTTGGCGGCGAGGGCCTTCACCACATCGGGATCGGCGAAGAAGTCCGCCTTCTCCGAACCGATCACACCACGCACGGTCTTCGTTGCCGTGCCCTTGTCCCCGTTGTCCCGGCCCGCTACGACGGCTGCCACCACTCCGCCGATCAGCAACACCGCGAGGACGATTCCCGCGATACGTCTCACGAGAGGCAGCGTGCTCGCGGAACCCAACATTCCCCGAGGAAAGGGATGAACGGGAGGTGTCGGACGGGTCCCGGATCAACACGGGCTCAGGGCGGCGCCCTTCTTTTAGGGGCGCGGGGAACTGCGCGACCAGCCACGACGGGCGCGCACCCGCAAGAACACAGAACCCCTACGGCGAATAGGCACCGCAGCTCAGGCGACCACAGTCACCGCATGTGCATCCATCCGCTCGGCAGACAAAATCGCCGCCGCAGTATCCGCACGGGACGCAGCGACAACCAACGCCCGCCCGGCAAGCGCATGAGCCTTCAAGTGCAGCGCATCCAAACGGGACGTAGAAGCGGCCGCAGCCGACGCCCGGCTCGGCGACGCACCCCCACGCAACCGCGTCAGCTGCCCGGCAAGCCGCTCGGCAGCCACATCCAGCTCGTCGGACGGCTCCAGCGCCCGCAACTCATCGGTCACCGCAAGCAGCGCGGCGAGGTGCCCCGCGAGCTGAATATCCAGCTCCTCCTCACGCGACCGATGCGGAAAGTCGGAGGAAGGGGTGCGGGCCACCGTGCTGTGGACCGACTTCGTGCGGATCGGTTCGTACATGGCATGGTCTCCTGTGCTCAGACAGGAAACCATCCTAGCTTAGATCTCGTCTAAAGTTATGCTGGCCGAAAAATTGGCCGGAAGAACCCCAAGAAAACCGCCCCGCGAGGTTTACGGCGGCTCCAGCGCCGTTTACGGCTGGCTGTACCCGTCCAGGAAGTTCCCGATCCGCGTCACCGCGTCCCGCAGATCCCCGACCGACGGCAGCGTCACGACCCGGAAGTGGTCGGGCTCGGCCCAGTTGAACCCGGTGCCGTGGACGACCATGATCTTCTCCTGGCGCAGCAGGTCGAGCACCATCTGCCGGTCGTCCTTGACCTTGAACACCTGCGGATCGAGCCGGGGGAACAGATACAGCGCACCCTTGGGCTTCACGCAGGTCACGCCGGGGATCTGGGTCAGCAGGTCGTACGCGACATCCCGCTGCTCCTTCAGCCGCCCGCCCGGAAGCACCAGGTCGTTGATGGTCTGCCGCCCGCTGAGCGCGGCGACGACCCCGTGCTGCCCGGGCATGTTGGCGCAGAGCCGCATATTGGCCAGGATCGTCAGACCCTCGATGTAGGAGTCGGCGTGCGCGCGCGGCCCGGAGATCGACATCCACCCGACCCGGTATCCGGCCACCCGGTACGCCTTCGACATCCCGTTGAACGTGAGGGTGAGCAGGTCCGGGGCGACCTTCGAAGTCGGGGTGTGCGTGGCGCCGTCGTAGAGGATCTTGTCGTAGATCTCGTCGGAGCAGACGAGCAGATTGTGACGGCGGGCGATGTCGGTGAGGCCCTTGATCATCTCCTCGTCGTACACGGCGCCGGTCGGGTTGTTCGGGTTGATGATGACGATCGCCTTGGTGCGGTCGGAGACCTTCCGCTCCACGTCGGCGAGATCGGGCATCCAGTCGGACTGCTCGTCGCAGCGGTAGTGGACGGCGGTTCCGCCGGAGAGCGAGACGGCGGCGGTCCACAGCGGGTAGTCCGGCGACGGTACGAGGACCTCGTCGCCGTCGTCGAGCAGTCCCTGCATCGCCATGACGATCAGCTCGGAGACGCCGTTGCCGATGAAGACGTGTTCTACGTCCGTCTCGATGCCCAGGGTCTGGTTGTGCATGACGACCGCGCGCCGGGCGGCGAGCAGCCCCTTGGCGTCGCCGTACCCGTGCGCCGACGACACGTTCCGGAGGATGTCCTCCAGGATCTCGGGCGGACACTCGAACCCGAATGCCGCCGGGTTCCCGGTGTTCAGCTTGAGGATGCGGTGCCCTGCCGCTTCCAGACGCATCGCCTCTTCGAGAACCGGGCCCCGGATCTCGTAACAGACATTGGAGAGCTTGGTCGACTGGATCACCTGCATGTCGGTGAGCTTACGGCGGGGTAACGAGACTTGGCTCGTGCTTTCCGCCACATGAGACGCGCCGCGAACGGCCGGAAACCGCTCCTTGCTCCCCAGCCCCTCGGCGATCACAATGCCCATGACAAAAAGACGGCGGCCGGAAGATCTCCGGTCGCCTCGTCATAAGAGGGGACCCCCACATGAACAAGCCTCTCCTTGCCGCGCTCTCCACCCTGGCCATAGCCGGGGCGGGCGTGGCTCCCGCGGTCGCCGCGCCCCAGGTGGCGCCGGAGGTGGCGCCGAAGGCCGCCGCGGTGACCGTCGACTTCGCCGGCATCGTCTCGCTCAGCAACTGCTCCGGCTCGGTCATCAGGTTCCCGAACTCGACCGACACCGCCCCGGCGCTGGTCATGACGAACGGGCACTGCCTGGAGACCGGTTTCCCGGAGCCCGGTGAGGTCATCACCGGTCAGTCCTCCAGCCGTACCTTCGGGCTGCTGAACTCGGCCGGCACCAAGGTCGCCACGCTCCGCGCCAACCAGGTCGTGTACTCGACGATGACCGACACGGACGTGACGATCTACCGCACCACCACCACGTACGCGGCGATCAAGAGCGCGTACAACATCAGCCCGCTCACCGTGAGCGCCACGCACCCGACCGCCGGCACCGCCATCAAGGTCGTCTCCGGCTACTGGAAGACGATCTACAGCTGCAGCATCGACGGGTTCGTGTACCGGCTGAAGGAGGGCGACTGGACCTGGAAGGACTCGGTCCGTTACACCTCCGCCTGCAACACCATCGGCGGCACCTCCGGCTCCCCGGTCATCGACACCAGCACCGGCCAGGTCGTCGCCGTCAACAACACGGGCAACGAGGACGGCGAGACCTGCACGGAGAACAACCCGTGCGAGGTCTCCGAGAACGGCACGGTGACCGTCCGCGAGGGCATCAACTACGCCGAGGAGACCTACAACATCCCGGCCTGCTTCACCTCGGCCAACGTGCTCGCCCTCAGCGCGTCCACCTGCACGCTCCCCAAGCCGTAGGGCAGGGGTCTTCCCCAAGGTGTCCAAGGCGCTCAAGGTGTAGTTCAGGAGCGGGAGTTGGCGTTCCGTCGCACGGGACTGCGACGGACCGACCGCCCCGCCAGTACGTCCGTCCGCCGACCGTCCTCGATCACGAAACGGCCGTCGATCAGGACATGGGGGATGCCGGTCGGGAGCGTTCGCGGCTCCTCGAACGTCGAACCCGCCGCCACCGTCGCGGCGTTGAACAACACCAGGTCCGCGCGGTACCCCTCCTTGACCAGGCCCCGGTCGGGCAGGCGCAGACGCGCTGCCGGGCGGGAGGTGAGGTGGGCCACGCACTCCTCCAGGGAGAGCACGCCCAACTCCCTTGTATACCGGCCCAGATACTGCGGGAACGTGCCGTACGCCCGTGGATGCGGCTTGGCGCCCTGGAGGATGCCGTCGGAGCCGCCCGTGTGGACGCGGTGCCGCATGATCTGCCGGACGTTCTCCTCGTGGCCCACGTGCTGGAGGATCGACGGGGCGAGCCGGTCGGCCAGGAGGAGATGGCGGGCCGTGGCCCAGCTGTCGAGGCGACGGCCGACGTGGTCCGCCAGTGCGGGGTCCGTGACCCCCGAGATCTCGATCGTGTCCCACTCCATCGGCACCCCGTGGCAGCCGTCCGAGCCGAGCACCTCCAGGTGGTGGCGGATACGGTCGGCGATCCCGTCGTCCGCCAGGCGCCGCAGGATCTCCTCCGGACCGCCCTCGCTCGCCCAACTCGGCAGCATCGCCACGAGCGTTGTACAGCCGGGGGTGTAGGGGTAGGTGTCGAGGCTGATGTCCGCGCCGGAAGCCAAGGCCTCGTCCAGGAGCGTCAGCAGCTCCGGTGCCCGGCCCTCGTTCACGCCGAAGTTCATGGTGGCGTGGGCCAGATGGAGGGGGCAGCCGGCCTCCCTCGTCAGCTCCACCATCTCCTCGTACGCCTCCAGCGCGCCCGCGCCGTACGAGCGGTGGTGGGGGCAGTAGTAGCCGTCGTACGACGCCACCACCCGGCAGAGTTCGGTGAGTTCGGCGTCCTTGGCGTACATGCCGGGGGTGTACGTGAGCCCGGACGACATGCCGACCGCGCCCTGTTCCATGCCCTCGGCTACCAACTGCCGCATCCGGTCCAGCTCTTGGGGTGTCGCCTCCCGGTCCTCCCAGCCGACGGCGAGCATCCGGACCGTGCCCTGCGGGATCAGGTAGGCCGCGTTGACCGCGATGCCGCGCCCACCGAACGCGGAGTCCAGCCGGTCCAGGTACTCGCCCACCGACCGCCAGTCGAAGTCGATGTCGTCGCCGTACCCGTTCCACCCGGTGATCGCCCGGCGCACCTCGGCGAGCGTGCGGTCGTCGACGGGGGCGTACGACAGCCCGTCCTGGCCGAGGACTTCGAGGGTCACCCCCTGCGCGGCCTTGGCGCTGTGGTCCGGGTCGCGCAGCAACGCCAGGTCGCTGTGGGCGTGCATGTCGATGAAGCCGGGGGAGAGGGTCAGGCCCTCCGCGTCCAACTCCCGCCGCGCCTTGGGGCGTTGACAGCCCGCCGCCGCGGCCTCCTGCACGATCGAGACGATCCGTCCGCCGTCGATCACCACATCGGCGCGGTACGACGGCCCACCACCGCCGTCGACGACGTCCGCGTCCCGGATCACCAGCTCTTCCATGCCCATGCCTCCAGCGGGGTCCGATACGGCCTCTGTGCGGCCTCTACAAGAACGTGCCTCTAGAAGAACGTGCGGATGTAGTCGACGACCGTCCCGTCCGCCTCCGCCACCGGGATCAACTGCCACTTGTCGAAGGACGTGCAGGGGTGGGACAGCCCCATCCCGATCCAGTCACCCACTTCGAGGTCCGCCTCCGGGGCCGTCCGCAGCCAGGCGTGCTGGTCGGACACCCCGGTGACCTCGATACCGGTCGCCGGGCGCTCGGCGCCGTCCCGGCGGACCACCTGGGCGAGGGGGAGGTCGAGGTCGTAGGCCGCGTCCCGCTTGCCCGCGTTGGCGAAGGCCTGCTCGGGGGAGGGGCGGGAGACGATCTGCGCCCAGAGCCGGAACGCGGGCTCCAGGGCGCCCTCTTCGGGGACACGGGTGAAGGGGGTGATCTCGCGGTAGTGGCCGTCGTCGTGCGAGACGTAGGCGCCCGAGCGCAGCAACTTCAGGGCGGGCAGCGAGAGTTCGGGCAGTTCGGCGAAGACGTCGGCCACCGCGTCGAACCACGCGCTGCCACCCGCGCTGACCACGATCTCGTCGAGCCCGAAGCCGGTGAACCGCCCCGCCTTGTCGAACTCCACGGCGAGCGCGGTGAGTCGGCGCAGCCACGCGTGCACCCGCTCCGGATCCGCCCGCGGCACTTCCCCCTCGTACCCGGCGACCCCCACCAGCCGCAGCGTCCCTACGGCGGCCACCGCGTCCGCGACCGCCGCGCACTCCTCCTCCGTGCGCACGCCGGTGCGGGCGCCCTCGCCGGCGGCCAGTTCGACGACGACGTCCAGCGGGCGGGCGGCGCCGCGCAGGGCCGCGTCCATCAACTCGACGCCGCGCACGGAGTCGACGTAGCAGATGAAGCGGAAGGCGGGGTCGGTGTCCAGCTCGGACGAGATCCACTTCAGGGCGGACGGGTCGACCAGTTCGTTCGCGAGGAAGATGCGGTCGATGCCGAACTGCCTTGCCACGCGCACCTGGTGGGGGACCGCGAGGGTGATGCCCCAGGCGCCGTGGGTGAGTTGGCGGTGGAAGAGCTGGGGGGCCATGGAGGTCTTGCCGTGCGGGGCGAAGGCGAGGCCGTGGCGGGTCGCGTAGGTCTCCATGAGGCGGAGGTTGTGGTCCAGGCGCTCGGCGGAGAGGGCGAGGACGGGGGTGGTGAAGCCGCCGGTGAAGAGGTTGCGGCGCTGGGCCGACAACTCGGTGACCGTGAGGCCGTCCGCGTTCGGGGGGAGGCCCTTGAAACGGTGGTCGACGCGTTCCTCGGCGAGCCGGGCGAGCGCTTCGGTACCGGTGTCGCGGACCATGGGGCCTCCCTGAGCTGGAGTGTTGCAATCCCTGCAACATTCATTGCGTATATCGCTTACCGCTGTCTAACATCTCGCCCAACACCGGGTCAACGGAGCCGCCGCCACCCGGCGCACCGACGAGGAGCCATCACCATCGTGACCGCCGACGGACAGTCCACCGCCGCCCGTGACGTCGTGGACGTCGTAGCGCTGGGCGAGTCCATGGTCACGTTCCTACCCAGTCGGCCGGGCCGCCTCGCCGACGTGCCGTCCTTCGATCGCGCCATCGGCGGCGCCGAGTCCAATGTCGCGTGCGTGCTGGCCGCCGCCGGGCACACCGTGCGGTGGGTGAGCCGGGTCGGGGCGGACGGGTTCGGCGATCATCTCGTCGAGACCATCGGCGGGTACGGCGTGGACGTTTCCGCCGTACGACGTGATCCCGCGCGGCCGACCGGTATCTACTTCCGTACCGCCGGGGACCGGGCGACCGACGCGCACGAGGTTGCCTACTACCGGGCCGGGTCCGCCGCCTCCGCGATGGCCGTCGACACCGTGGACCTGGCCGCCGTACGGGCCGGGCGGGTGCTGCATCTGTCCGGGATCACCCCGATGCTGTCCGACGACTGCCTCGGCCTGGTCCGTGAGCTGACCGCGATCCGCGCGCACCGCCCGCTGATCTCCTTCGACGTCAACCACCGCCCCGCGCTGGGGCGTTCGGCCGACGGGCCGGGCGTGCTGCTGGAGCTGGCGCGCGGCGCTGACCTCGTGTTCGTCGGCGAGGACGAGGCCGCCGAGGTCTGGGGGCTCGTCGGGGCCGATGCCGTACGGGCCGCGTTCCCCGACCCCGAGACGCTCGTCGTCAAGCAGGGCGGGCGCGGGGCCACCGTCTTCCACCGGGGCGACGTCACCTTCGTGCCCGCGCCGCACGTCGACGTCGTGGCCGCGGTCGGCGCCGGGGACGCCTTCGCCGCCGGGTTCCTCTCCGCGACCCTGCGGGGACTTCCCGTACGGGACCGGCTGCGGCACGGGCATCTCACGGCCGCCGCCGCCCTCACCGTGCCCGGCGACCTCGCCGCCCCGCCGGTCCGTGACCACGCCGACCGGCTGGTCGCCCTGGACGAGCGGGCGTGGGGGAGACTTCGACTCGGCCCCGGCTGGACCGACGCCGCCGACTGGGCCGACGAGGAGGTATGTACGCCATGAGTCAGACCGTCGACCGCGCGCTCAGCATCCTGCCGCTGCTCGCCGAGGGCCCCGCCGACCTCGGCCAGGTCGCCGAGCGTCTCGACGTCCACAAGTCGACGGCCCTGCGCCTCCTGCGCACCCTGCACGAACACGGCCTGGTCTACCGCCAGTCCGACCAGCGCTACCGCCTCGGCGCCCGCCTCATCGCCCTCGCCCAGGAGGCGATGGAGAACCTCGACATCCGCGAGATCGCCCACCCCCATCTCGTACGGCTGAACGAGCAGTGCGGTCATACCGTCCATCTCGCGGTGTACGAGGAGAACGAGGTCCTCTACATCGACAAGGTGGAGAGCCGCTACCCGGTGCGGATGTACTCGCGGATCGGCAAGCCCGTCGCGATCACGGTCGCGGGCGTGGCCAAGCTGCTCCTCTCCGACCTCCCGGAGATCGAGCGCCGGGCCCTCGCCGACAAGCTCGAATACCCCATGTACACCGCCCGCTCCACCCCCAACGCCCCAGCTTTCCTGCGGGAGTTGGAGAAGGTGCGGGAACAGGGCTGGGCCACCGACCTCGGCGGCCACGAAGAGTCCATCAACTGCGTCGCCGCGCCGATCCGGGGCGCCGACGGACGCGTGGTCGCCGCGATGTCGGTCTCCGCGCCCAACGTCGTCGTCACCGCCGACGAACTCCTCACCCTGCTTCCACTGGTCCGCCGCACGGCGGACGCCATCAGTGGTGAGTACTCGGGCAGGACCCCAGTGACCCCCACAAACGACCCCGCATGAAGGACCTCGTATGACGGACAAGATCGCGCTCACGCCCAAGACCCACACCACCCCGCCCGCCAGGTTCTCGCACGGCGTCCGCAAGGGGAACCTCCTCCAGGTCGCCGGCCAGGTCGGCTTCCTCCCCGCCGAGGAGGGCAAGCCGCCGACGCCCGCCGGCCCGACCCTGCGCGAACAGACCCTCCAGACCCTCGCCAACGTCAAGGCGATCCTGGAGGAGGGCGGCGCGAGCTGGGAGGACGCGATGATGATCCGCGTCTATCTGACGGACGTGGACCACTTCGCCGAGATGAACGCGATCTACAACGAGTACTTCGAGGAGCAGGAGTTGACGGCTCCTCCCGCCGCGCGCACGACGGTCTACGTCGGCCTGCCCGCCGGGCTGCTCATCGAGATCGACGCACTGGCCGTCCTGAGCTAGTACCGGGCTAGTACCGGGCTGGTACTGCCCCAACTTCCGCACACCGTACGACGGTTCGGCACCTCACGGGGTGCCGCGCCGCGATCCCCCCTGCCCGGCTGTGCCCTCTGGGGGAAATCCCCCAGACCCCCGGACCCATGCTCTTACGACGACAACGAGGACCCCCACCATGTCCCTACCGCTCGCCGCAACCGCCCCCGCCACACCACCCCACACCGGAGGCCTGCTTCTCCTACTCGACGGCACAGCAGGCCTGTTGACGGTCGCCGCCCTCGGGATCGCGCTCCTCCTCTTCCTGATCATCAAGGTCAGACTCCAGCCCTTCGTGGCCCTCCTCGCCGTCTCCATAACCGTCGGCCTGCTCTCCGGCCTCTCGGTCACCGAACTCTTCGGCACGGTCCAGCGCTCGGACGCCGTCTCCACCATCGAGTCCGGCATGGGCGGCATCCTCGGCCATGTTGCGATCATCATCGGCCTGGGCACGATGCTCGGCGCGATCCTCGAAGTCAGCGGCGGCGCCGAGGTGTTGGCGTCCCGGCTGCTCAATCTCTTCGGCGAGAAGCGAGCCCCGCTCGCCATGGGCCTCACCGGCCTGATCTTCGGCATCCCGGTCTTCTTCGACGTCGGCATCTTCGTCCTCGCGCCGATCGTGTACGCCGCCGCCAAGCGGGGCGGCAAGTCCATCCTGCTCTACTGCCTGCCGCTGCTCGCGGGCCTGTCGATGACCCACGCGTTCCTGCCGCCGCACCCCGGCCCGGTGGCCGCGGCCGGCCTGCTCCACGTCCAGCTCGGCTGGGTCATCCTCATGGGCATCGTCTGCGGCATCCCCGCCGTGCTCGCCGCCTGGGCCTACGCCGCCTGGATCGGCAAGCGGATCTTCGTCGCCGTACCGCAGGACATGGTCGAGGCGGCGGCCGAGGCGAAGCAGGCGGTCGTCGACGAACAGCGTGCCTCCGGCGTCGTACCGCAGGAGAAGCCGGTGTCGCTGGGCACGGTCCTCGCGATCATCGGCACGCCCCTCGTCCTGATCCTCGCGGCCACCTTCTCGTCGATCGCCTTCGACCCGTCGACCGGCCGCTCGGTGGTCGAGTTCTTCGGCAGCCCCTTCGTCGCCCTGACGATCGCGCTCCTCCTCGCGTACTACCTCCTGGGTCTACGCCGGGGCTGGTCCCGCAAGTCCCTGGAGACCGTCTCCACCGCGTCACTCAAGCCGGTCGGCAACATCATCCTGGTCGTCGGCGCGGGCGGGGTCTTCGGCGCCGTCCTGAAGGCGAGCGGGGTCGCCCAGGCCCTCTCGGACACCTTCCACGACGTAGGCCTGCCGGTGCTGGTCCTGTCGTACCTGATCTCGCTGGTACTACGGGTCGCACAGGGTTCGGCGACGGTCGCGATCGTGACGACGGCGGGCATCGTGGCCCCGCTGCTGGCGGAGGGCGACCACTCGCAGGCCTTCGTCGCGCTGGTGATCATGGCCATCTCGGCGGGCTCGATCTTCGCCTCGCACGTCAACGACGGCGGCTTCTGGATGGTGGCGAAGTACTTCGGGATCAGTGAGCGGGACACGCTGAAGACGTGGACCGTGCTGGAGTCGGTGCTGTCCGTGGCGGGGTTCGCGGTGGCGGCGGTGCTCAGCCTGTTCGTGTAGTCCTATTTCGTGCATCCCTATGTAGGCGTCTGATAACGAAGTAGGGGCTGGCTGTGCCCGACACAGGATCGTCGACCATACTGCCCGCTGTGGAGCAGCGCATAGGTTCGAGCAGCCAGCCCCTGGAGGGCGCCGGATTCGACCCGGCCTTCGTCCCCGGGCTCACCGCACCCGCCGTGTCCTCCGACAAGCCGGAGAACGCGAAGCCGCAGGATGCGGAGCCCGAGGACGCGAAGGCCGAGGCGGCGGAGCCGGAGGAGTCGTCGGCCGAGAAGACCGAGGCCGAGAAGGCCGACGTCGAGAAGGCCGTTGCCGAGGACGAGGAGGACGACGCCGACGCGGATGAGGCCGGCGAGGGTTCGTCCGAGGAGTCGGAGGAGCCGTCGTCCGAGGGCGGTCCCGTCTTCGAGGCGTCCGACCGTCGTGCGGAGATCGTCGCGGACGCGAAGGGCGTACGACTGCGCCTGGACGACCAGAACTGCGAGTTCCGCTGGGACGAGATCGGCGCGATAGAGACCGAGACCCCGCGCTTCGGCAAGCGGTTCACCATCACGGTGCACACTCCTGACCGCCGTTGGTACCCGATCGAGATCGAGGCGGCGGCCAGGAGCAGGTTCGCCGAGTGGGAGACGCAGCTCGACGCGGTTCTCGACGCGTACTTCGAGGACGGCGACGAGGACGATGACGACGAGTCCGCCGAAGTGGACGAAGCGGCGCTCGCCGCGGCGGAGGCAGAGGTCCGCGAGGACTAGCTAGCCGCAGTACTGGGCCTGTTTGCCGATGGACCGGTACATGCAGTCGGCGTTCTCCAGCAGTTGGAACACCGCGTCCCGGTTCCGTGAGGTCTCCCGCTCGATCACCTCGTCGGGCGGGTAGAACCCTCCCGCGGAACTGGACGTCGGGTACATCTCGAAGGTGTAGTCGAAGATCTTCTGACTGCCCCAGAGGTAGTCGTCGATCGAACCGTCCGTGATGTACAGGTCGCTGGACTGCTCGGCCGTGTAGCCGTTGCTCGCGCCCATCTTCTGCCCGACCGCCTTGAACGCGGCCGCGTCGTCCGCGGTCATCCCGGTCGCCGTGTCGGAGTACGTGTACCCGAACGGCCACAGCACCAGCTCGCTGTACGTGTGGAAGTCGATCCCCGCGGTGATCTGCTGCTTCCCGCCGACGACCCGGCTGCGCACGAAGTCCGAGACGACCTTCACCTCGGGCGCCGACTCGGCGGACGTGCCCCGGTAGGTCTCGGACGAGGTCGAGGTCGAAGAGCCGCCGCAGCAGCCCCACTTGTAGTTCCAGTTCCGGTTGAGGTCCGTACCGACGTAGCTGGAACCGGAGTTGGGCTGCCGGTTCTTGCGCCAGGACCGGTAGGCGCCGGTCGCGATGTCGTACTCGCCGCCGTCCGGGTTGAGATCGGGCACGATCCAGATCTCGCGGTTGTTGATGATGTTCGCGACGCGGGAGTCGGTGCCGTAGCCCGCCCCCAGCTCGCGCAGCAGATACAGCGCCATCTCGACGGTCAGGTGCTCGCGGGCGTGCTGGTGGAACGTGAAGATGACCTCGGGTTCGCTCTCGTCGGTCGCCACGTTGTCGCTGACCTTGATGGCGACGATGTCCCGGCCCTGGTACGACTTGCCGATCACCCGCTTGCTCATGATGGCCGGGTAGGCGGCGAGCCGCTGGTCGATCTCCGTGTTCGTCTCGGCGTAGTTGTGGTACTTCGAGTCGGCCGAGGGGAAGTCGAGGAGCCGTGCGCCGTCGGCGGCCGAGGAGCGGTCCGGAGCGGAGCCCAACAGCGAGACGGCGTAGCCCTGTTGGCGCAGCTGCTTGATCTGGGCGGCGCGGCCGGAGACGACCACGGTCTCCTCGTCGGCCTCGTCCACGGTGACGCCGGACCGCGCGATGGCGGTGCGAGTGACGGGCGTGTTGTGGTCGACGTGGATCTCGTACTGGCGGATGTCGTCCACGGCCGGGGCGGCCTGCGCCGCGCTGTCGGCGGTGGCCTTGGACGCGGTGGCCGCCGTGACGGGGGCGGCGAGGGCGAGGGCCATCAGGGCGGCGAGCGCGGCGGTGCGTCTGCCGCTGCGGGTGCCGCTTCGGGCGCCTGAGCCGCGTATCCGGAGTCGCATGAAATCTCCTTGCTGGAGTTGGGGGGTGTTTCAGTGCGACGTGCGTGAGGTACGGCGTGCGGGTGGGTGTTCCCGCGCGGTGTTCCCGCGCGGTGTTCCTGTGTGGCGCCTATGTTGAAGTGTTGGCATGGTCAGGTCAAGGGTGAATAAAACGCACCCGCCGAAAACAGGCCCTCTTGCGCACTCGCGCCGCTTTGCGTTTCCTTTGCCATATGGCCGACACCACGGGAAACACCACGGAAGCAGCGGCGACAGGCGCCCCCAACCCCGCTCCCCGCACGTCCAGTTGGCGTCACATCGGCCCCGGCATCGTGGTCGCCGCGACCGGCGTCGGCGCCGGTGACCTGGTCGCCACGCTCATCGCGGGCAGCAACTTCGGCTACACGCTCCTGTGGGCCGCCGTCATCGGCTGCCTGGTGAAGATCTCCCTCGCCGAGGCGGCCGGCCGCTGGCATCTCGCCACCGGCCGCACCCTCTTCGACGGCTGGGCGAGCCTCGGCCGCTGGACGACGTACTTCTTCGCCGTGTACTCCGTCGTCTGGGGCTTCGTCTACGGCGCGGCGGCGATGTCGTCGAGCGCACTGCCGCTACAGGCCCTGTTCCCCGACGTGATGGACCTCAAGTGGTGGGGAATCGCCTGCGGGTTGGTGGGGCTGGTCTTCGTCTGGTTCAACAAGTACGCCGTCTTCGAGAAGGTCATGACGGTGCTGGTCGGCGTCATGTTCGTGGTGACGGTGTACCTGGCGATCAGGGTCACCCCGAACCTGCCGGACGCGTTCGCGGGCCTGCTGCCCGTCCTGCCCGACGAGAAGGACTCGATCCTCAACACACTGGGCCTGATCGGCGGTGTCGGCGGCACCATCACCCTTGCCGCGTACGGCTATTGGGTCAACGCCAAGGGCTGGACCGGCACCGGCTGGATGAAGATGATGCGCCTCGACAACCGTGTCGCCTACGCCACGACCGGCATCTTCGTCATCGCGATGCTCTTCGTCGGCGCGGAGATGCTCCACTCCGCGAACGTCTCCATCGCGAGCGGCGACAAGGGCCTGATCCAGCTCGGCGACATCCTGGCGGCCGAATACGGCACCGCCACCGCGAAGTTCTTCCTCATCGGCTTCTTCGCCACCTCCTTCACCTCCCTGATCGGCGTCTGGCACGGAGTGAGCCTGATGTTCGCGGACTTCGTGGCCCGGCAGCGGCGCCGCACCACCCGCGCCTCCGGCGAGGAAGTCGCCGCCGGCGAGGAGATCGCCTCTGGCGAGGAGATCGCCTCCGGCGCACGCGAGAGGTCGTGGCCCTTCCGCGCCTATCTGCTGTGGCTGACCTTCCCGCCCATGGTGCTCCTCTTCCAGGGCCAGCCCTTCCGCCTGGTCATCCTCTACGGCGTGCTGGGCGCCGCCTTCCTGCCCTTCCTCGCGCTGACCCTGATGTGGCTGCTCAACTCCTCCCGTACGCCCGGGGAATGGCGCAACGGGCTGCTGAGCAACGCGATGCTGGTGATCGCGGGCGTGCTGTTCCTGGTGCTGTGCGTGAAGCAGGTCTGGGACCAGCCGTGGGCGGACTTCTTCTGACCCGTGAGAACAACTCCCGGCGGATCAGAGCCACTTGGGGCTGAGCGCGATCTCCTGGAGCTGTTTCATGGTCAGCGCCGGGGCCTTGCGGGTCGCGGCGGTTTCCTGGCCACCGGAGTTGAAGGCGCTGATCACCACCCGCCGCCCGTCGGTCCTGATGGTGTCGACGGTCCACATCACGACACCGGAACCGCCCTTCTCGCCCGGCCCCTGATGCGTGGCGACCTTCGTGCCGTCGGACAGCACCTCGGCGTCGGCGCCGAACAGATCGCCCTCGACATCCGACATGTCCGCCTGGACGTTGACCTGTACGAGGGTCTTGCCCTTGCCGTCGTCGACGACGAGATAGCCGAACCCGGAGTCGTCGGTGTCGCCCGCCTCGGACACGGTGAGGCCCTTCGGCAGCAGGGTCCGCAGGGTGGAGGTGACGGACAGGGTGGCGCCTGTCTCGCTGGGACTCGGCTGTGTGACCGGCGAGTTGGGGTCCACCGGCATCGCGTCGATCGCGTCCCGCCAGGCCGTGGCGGCGGCCAGCTTCCTCAACTGGGCCGGAGACAGCGGCGGTTGACTCCTGCTGATCGGCGCGTCCTTCTCGGCGGCGGCGTTCCACTCGCTGATGCTGACGTGCTGCCCCTGCGGGGTGACCAGTTCGGCGTTCCACAACTTGGTGTCCACCCGGCGGTCCGGATACTCGTACCCCTGAAGGACCATGACCACCGACCCGTCCGCCAGCCGGCTAGTGCCGCACGCGTCGTAGTTCGTGAACGCCTTCCCCGGGCACCGGGTCGTCTGCCGCGCCTGATCACTCCCCGGCTGCACCCGGCCCAGGCCGACCTCGACGGCCGACGCGCCGTTGCCGTCGTCGTAGACGAGATGGACGTACGGCGACAGTCCGTCGTCCGTGCCGCGGGCCTCCACCTTCGTGAACTGGCCCTCCGGGAGCAGCTTTTCGAGCGTACGGATCAGGGCGTCGCCGGAGACGGGGGTGGGGGCGGACGTGGCCGTGGACTTCGCGGTGGTGGCGTGCGCGGCCTGTGCCTTGCCGGGGTTTCCGCTCGGCAGCAGCAGTGCGCCGCCCACGCCGACGAGGGCGATACCGGCCGCGCCGCCCATGACGGCGGCGTTCCGGCGTCGCAGCAGGCGCCGTCGTCCCTTGAGGGCACCGGCGGTGACGAGTGCGGCGCGGTCGGTCTCGAACGCGTTGCCCGCGTCGTGCAGGCCGGCGGTGAGCCGTTCCTCGAACGGGTCGAGGAGGTCGCTGTGTTGGGCGTCGGGCATGGCGGACCACCGTTTCGCGTAAGGGAGTTGGCAGCAGGGGAAGGGGAAGGGGAAGGGGTGAAAGG